>NZ_JBSGYY010000049.1:0-20647 GCF_053610705.1 Streptomyces sp. NPDC054872
ACTCGCTATGAAAAGACGGCGACGTCCTACAAAGCCGCCGTCACCCTGGCATCAACACTCCTTTGGCTCCGGCCACTTTGAAGACACTGCCTAGGGCTCAGGAGAAGGAACCCTCGTCCCACACGGCCGCCGCGATGTGCAGCCCCCCCGCACCCCCGGTCCTGATCGTGCATCAGGGCCTACCCCCGGGGCCGACCGGACCGCCCGCCACCGGTCTTCCGGCTGGCGGCGCGCTGAACAGCATCGTGGCTCCGGTCGTCTTCTGCGCCCGGCTCACGGCGGGGGAGGCGAACCCTCGTCACGGTCAAGCGGATCTGCGCCCGCGCAGTCGTCGTGCTGTACGGCGACGAGCGAACGCAAGAGCGACGAGTTGGACATCAGCGGGACGCCTCTGGCAGGGTCGCCCGTCCGTAACCCCATCAGTTCCGAAGGGAGAGTCACGATGATCGAAGTGAGTACACGCAGCGTCACGGAAGCGGCTGCTGCCGAGGAGCTGCGCTCGAGTACTACGACGCTGGACATCCCCAAGGGGTTCGACCTGTGGACGGCCGAGGAGATCTCGGAATGGCTCGACCAGGTAGAGGATGATCCTGCAGTTTCTGACACGGACTTCTACGTTGCCCAGCAGACGGTGCGGCGGGTACTGGGCGCCGAGGGCGACGTCTGAGTCAGCCGGGAGCTTACTGGTGTGACACAGCGCGATTGGCGACTGTGCGTGGGCGTGTGGCTTCTCCGTGTCGACCTGGACCTCGCTGTGTCCGATCCATGGGAAAAGTTGGCAAGGCGTGGCCGTCGTTGGTCAGGTTCGTGGAGCGAATGCACGCGTCCTTGGCCACTCGCAGTATTCGCAAAGCACGGCTGAGCACGTGAGGTAAGTGATGGCGGCACGGGTTGGACAGCGCGCCGTCGCGCCGGTGTAGCTCAGGGGTGGTCACCTCGGTGGGTCCGCCCGGGGCCCCCAGTGGTCTTCGTCCGACGTGCGGGAGCCCTTGGCCTCGTCGCTCTGCTCGTATTGCGTTCGGTCGGCGTCGCCGCGCGTGGGGTCGCTGCTGTCCGCCTCCCGGGCCGGGACCGGTCGGCCGCGCGGTGCCGACTCCGGCCGCTGTGGCGCCCATGCGAATCCTTGCGGCGCGCCACCTCCCGGTGGGGTTTGCTGGCCAGAACCGGCGCCGGTGGTGGGGCGCACGTTCTGGGTGCGGGTTCGGGCGGCGGCGTCGGCCGGGTCCTGCTCTCGGGCGGCCACGCCGTAGGGACGGCCGGTGTCGGCGTCACGGCGATCCCGGTCGTCATCGTGCACCGTGTCCCGCTCATGTTGATGGCGCTCCCTGCGCAGGGCCCGGGGCTCGCGTCCGCCCATGATGGCCGACCCGATCAGCATGAGGAGACCGCCGAGCAGGGCGAGGGCAACTCCGCTGCCGAGCCCGTCGCTGTCTCCCGTGACCGTCAGGCTGCCCTGGGCCTGCCCCTGCCGGACCATCCACAGGATGGCGAATCCGAGGGTGATGACTCCGGCGCTGAGGACCAGCAAGCGGGATCGAAACACCACGCCTAGGAGCGTGAGGACTGCCCCGACGAGGAGGGGCAGGAACATGGACGCGAACAAACCCGCGCCCGAGTCCGTCACACCGGCTCCAGTGAAGAGCTCCCAGACCCGGAAGTCGTGTCCGAGCCTGCCGTTGTACCAACTGCGAAATGGTGCCCAGAGCGCTGCGGCAGCGCCGACGGCGGCCAGGATCAGACCAATGGTGTTGCGGATACCCCGTATCATGCCGCGACCTCCCGGCAAACGGATCGGTGCACGAGGGAGTCCCACGTGCCGTATCTCGCCCTCAATCGACGTTACGCCCGCACCGCGCCCCATGCCACGTGATGATGCTTGAGAAGCGCAGGACGCCGTCTGGGTGTCGCGCGGCCCCGGGCGGCGCGTGGGGCCGGTATGACGGGTGTCGGGTGTCAGTCGCCGTCGATGAAGTCTGCTAGTGCGGCAGAGATAGCTTCGGGTTGCTCGTCGGGGATGAAGTGTCCAGCGTCAGGCACGACGAGACCCTTGGTGCTGTCTGCCCATGGGCTGATGGAGGCGGCCATGTCCGGAACAGAGCCGTGGCTGCTGGAGATTCCGAGGATCGGCACCGTCAGGCGCCGCCCATTGAGGGCCTCGCGGTTCTGACGTGCTGACTTTGCGGCGTCTCGGTAGTACGCGAGAGAAGCGCGCAGGCCGCCGTCGACGGTGATGGCCGCCGCGTAGTGGTCGAGCTCGGCGTCGTCGAACGTGTCGGGAGACAGGGCCTTCATCTTCAGGAACCAGCCGACGTAATCGCGTTCGCGGCCGGCAAGCAGCGTCTCGGGCAGGTCGGGCACGCTGTGGAACGCGAAGTGCCACGTCTTCCACGCTCGATGCGGGTCGGTGGGAATCGCCTCAGGGAGAGTGATACCGGGAATTCCTGCGTCGAGCAGAGCGACCTTGCGCAGGTGGCTCTCGAAGTTGAGGGCGAGGGAGAAAGCGACCCAGGCACCGATGTCGTGGGCGACCAGGGAGTATGTCGACACTCCGAGAGCCTTCACGGCGGCGTGGACATGCGTGGCGACCGCGTGCGTGTCGTAGCTGTGCTCCGGACGCTCGGAGTGGCCCTGACCCGGCAGGTCGATCGCGATGACACGGAATCGGTGGGTGAGGCCGGGCATCACCTTTCGCCAGGCCCACCAGGTTTGCGGGAATCCGGCGAGCACGACAACGGCCGGGCCGCTCGGCAGTCCGCCTTCGACGGCATGAAGGCGGACGCCGTCCGCGTCGACCCAGCGGTGGGTGAATCCGGCCAGATCCTGCAGGGGCAGGTCGCGGATGGGGTTGGTTTCAGAGGCGTTCGGAGTGCTGGTTGCTGGTCCGGTCACGGGGACCCTCCATCGGTGTCAGGTGTCAGGTGTCAGGTGTCAGGTGTCAGGTGTCAGGTGTGCGGTTGGGGTGGTGTAGCTGACGGCGGTGGCTGGGACCACGTGGTGTGGTTCTCGCGCGGTCGCGAAGTGCGCGGGGTGCATGGCCATGACCACGCTTGGAGGCTACACATCGTGAACTGGTCAGTTCAAGATAGAATGGTGCGCAGCGCAGTCCGGACCCTCGAAGCATCGGCAAGGAAGTACCACGTGGCAGGCAAGAAACAGTTCGACATGGACACGGCGCTCGACGCCGCGATGACCCAGTTCTGGCGTGACGGCTACGCCGATACCTCATTGGACGATCTGTCTCGAGCAACCGGCCTGAACCGCAGTTCCATCTACTCCTCCCTCGGCGACAAGGACACGCTCTTCCTGCGCTGCCTGGATCTCTACGCCGCGCGCTACGGCGAGAAGTACGACGCCGCCCTAGCGTGCGCGGCCTCGGAACCCGTTGCTGCTGTTCGTGCGTTCTTCGACGTCACCCTCGGGCGCATTGCCGATCCCGAACTACCTGATGGATGCCTGATTGCCCAGACATCGATGGCAATTCCCGTGCTGAGTCCGAGCATTGCAGCGCACGCTCAGCAGGCGCTCGGCTTCCAGCGTCTGCGCCTGCGCACCGCGTTGAAAGCAGGCGGACTGACCGACGAGGACGCCGAGGCCTTTGCTCTACATGCGGCGGCTGTGAACCAGTCGCTCGCCGTCATGAGCAGAGCCGGGGCGAGCCCGGCGCAGCTCCTGGCCATCGTGGGCGTGAGCCTGGACGCGCTGTCGCAGGCGCTGCGCGCATAACGGATCTGACGACGGCAGGTTCCCCCTCGACTCCGTGCAGCCTGGCAGATCTTCCCGACGGCCGCGCGAACCCGCAGGTCAGACGCGGTGCGTGTGAGGGGGTGAGTGGCGCAATACTGCGGCAACACCACGAGCGCGGTCCCGTCGGTATGGTCCCTCGCATGCCAGCCGAACGTATCCGCGAGCACACTGTGCCGGTCGCCGCCGCCCGACGGCGCCGGCTGCGCGCAGACCAGGCGCGACAGCTCGCCGACCTCCTGCGCCACCAGGTGCGCACGGGGGGCTTTCCCAGCGGTGTCCTTCCGCTGGAGGGCGCGATCGGCAGCGATTACCACGTCTCCCGGAACACCGTCCGGCAGGCGCTGGACCTGCTTCGTACCGAAGGGCTGCTCGAACGGCAGCCCGGAGTCGGCACCGTCGTGGTGTCCGAGAAGTATCCGCACGGCCTGGACCGGCTGCAGGGCCTCGCCGAGACCCTGCACGAACACGGAGACGTCACCAACGAAGTCCGTACGGTCGGTCCCGCCCCCGCGCCCGCACCCGTGGCGCGGCGGCTCGGCCTCGTGGAGCACACCGACGTGCTCTACATCGAGCGGCTGCGCCGGCTCAACGGCCTGCCGCTTTCCCTCGATCTCACCTACATCCCGATGGACATCGGCGCCGGTCTCATCGGCTGCGACCTGGAGAACACCGATGTGTTCCGGCTGCTGGAGACCCTGACCGGTCAGCCGCTCGGCACGGCCGAGATCACCCTGGAGGCCGTCAACGCCGACGTGCACTCCGCCGCCGTTCTCGAGGCCCCGCGTGGCGCCGCCGTCCTCATGCTCGAACGTCTCACCTCGTTGTCCGACGGGCGCCCCGTGGACCTGGAGTTCATCCGCTTCCGCGGCGACCGCATCGCCATGAGCGGGTTGCTCCACCGCGCGCTCTGACCGTCGGCCCTTCTGGGCCATCGGACCCGCCGGTCCGCCAGTCCTTTGTGACTTCTCACCCTTTCCACTCTCTCCGGGAGACAGCCATGCCTCTGGCCCCCCAGCGCGCCGACGTGCCCGTGACCATCGACGAGTCGAAGTGCATCGACGGCTGCACGCTCTGTGTCGACATGTGCCCGCTCGACTCGCTCGCGATCAACCCGGACAGCGGCAAGGCCTTCATGCACGTCGACGAGTGCTGGTACTGCGGGCCGTGCGCCGCCCGCTGCCCCACGGACGCGGTCACGGTCAACATGCCCTATCTGCTCCGGTGAAGGCAGCAAAGGAAGGCGACGAAGGTCGAGAGGCTCCCAGTCCCATGACACGCATAAGGTCCCTGACACGCACAGCGTCCATGACACGCACAGCGTCCATGACACGCACAACGCCCATGACACGCACAGCGCCCATGAAGCGTACGGCGCTTGCCGCTGCTTCGGCCGCCCTGCTGACCTTCCCCCTGGCCGGCTGCGGCGGGGCGAGCGCGGACGACTCCGGTACCGTCACCGTGACGATCGGCTACCAGTCCAAGACCATCAACACCGTCACCGCAGGAACGCTGTTGCGGTCGCTGGGCTACTTCGAACGCGAACTCGCCGCGCGCGGCAAGCGCGAGGGCATCACGTACAAGGTCAAGTGGCAGGACTACGCCACCGGCGCACCGATCACTGCGCAAATGACGGCCGGGAAGATCGACATCGGGTCGATGGGCGACTTCCCTCTCTTGATCAACGCTGCCCGTGGTGCCCAGTTGAACCGTCCGACGAAGCTCGTCTCCGTCACCGGCTACAACCTGCGTGGCGGCCTCAACACCATTGTCACCGCCACCGATTCGAAGCTCTCATCGCTGAAGGACCTGCGCGGCAAGAAGGTTTCGACGAGCGTGGGCTCGGCTGCCGACGGCACGCTGGTACGGGCGCTGCGGCAGGCGGACATCGACCCCGAGAAGGACATCCGCAAGCTCAACCAGCAGCCCGCGGTGGGCGCCTCGGCGCTCCAGGCGGGCAGCGCCGACGCGCTCTCGCAGTTCGTGGCGTGGCCCGGCCTGCTCGCCTTCCAGGACCGGGCCCGAGCACTGTACGACGGTGCGGAACTGGACCTGCCGACCTTCCACGGGGTCGCCGCGCGGGAGGATTTCGCGACGAAGCGGCCCGGAGTCCTGGAGGACTTTCTGCGCGCCCAGGCCAAGGCGACCGACTATCTCAACAAGCGGCCGGTCGCGGCCGCCGAGTCGGTGGCCGAGGCGACCGGTCTTCCGCCCGAGGTGGTCTACCTCTACAACGGCGCGCACGGCATCGCCACCTTCGACACGACGATCAAACCCGCGCTGGTGGCCGCATTGAAGAAGGACGTGCCCGTCCTGAAGTCGGCGAAGCTGGTGGGCGACGTCGATGTCGACGCCTTCGTCGACGAGCGGTATGTGAAGAAGGCCCACGGCTCCGGATACGCCTCCGCACTGACCGCCACCCCCAAGCCCGCGCGCAGCGAGCTGTGGCTGAAGGGCGAGCGCAAGACCCGGTCCTTCGCCGACCCGGCCGCCCTGCTGCGCCAGGCAGCCGCGCATCAGGGCAAGGTGCGTGCCGCGTACGTCCCCGACACCACGACCGGGACGCCGTGGTTCGCCGACAAGGCACTGTGGGTGGCGGACGGCAAGAAGGTGCTGCCCTTCGTCACACCCTCCACCGCCGCCGCCTACACCAAGGCGCATCCGGGTGCGCGCACCCTCTCGTACCAGCAGGCCCTCAGGTACAACCAGGCTCAGAAGAAGGCGTCATGACGGGGCATCACCTGCTGCGCGCCGTGTCGCTCGCCGCCGCGCTCGGCCTGTGGCAGCTCCTGACCGCGCTGGACGTCGAACTGTGGCTGCGCTTCGAGCAGTTCCCCACGGTCGTCGACGTCACGCGGGAGTTCGCACAGCGCATCGGCAGCGAAGCGTACTGGCAGGACCTCACCGACAGCCTCAGCCGCATCCTCACCGGCTTCGCCCTCGCGGCGGTCGCGGGCGTGGCCGTCGGCACGGCGATCGCGCGTTCGCGCCTGGCCGCCGACCTGCTCGGACCGGTCCTCGAAGTGCTGCGGCCCATCCCGGCGATCGCCCTGGTGCCGGTGGCGATCCTGCTCTTTCCCAGCAACGAGCAGGGCATCGTCTTCATCACGTTCACCGCGGCGTTCTTCCCCGTCATGGTCTCCACCCGGCACGCGGTGCGCGCCCTGACGCCGGTCTGGGAGGAGGCCGTCCTGACGATGGGCGCCGGCCGGTGGCGTGTCCTTGGCTCGGTGGTCCTGCCGGGAGCGCTGCCCGGCATTCTCGGCGGGCTCTCCGTGGGCATCGGTGTCGCGTGGATCTGTGTGATCTCGGCGGAGATGATCTCCGGCGAGTACGGGGTGGGCTACCGCACCTGGCAGGACTACACGGTGGTCGACTACCCCGGCGTCTTCGTCGGCATGGTGACGATCGGAGCGCTCGGCTGGATGACATCGACGGCGGTGGAGGCGCTCGGCCGCAGAGTCACGCGGTGGCTGCCACGGACGGAAACCCGCGTCGAGGCGCAGGCGCTGCCGCGCCGGTCCAAACCGAGGACTCCGCGACCGGAACCCCGCATCTCTACGGCCGACGATGCCGGGCCGCGTGCCTCCGCGCACGCGCCGGACCGCCTGCACAAGGAGACGCAAGGAGGCGTGACCCCATGAGCACACCCCCCGAGACCACCCTCGCTCCCGTCCTCGCCCCGCCCCGAGGAACCCGGCTCACCCTGCGCGGCGCTTCGATCGGACGGGCGGGGGCCGCCGTCCTCGACGGGCTCGACCTGGACATCGCGCCCGGCCAGGTCCTCACCGTCGTCGGCCCCTCCGGTTGCGGCAAGTCCACCCTGCTGCGCACCCTCGCCGGGCTGCTGCCTCCCCTCGGCGGGCAGGTCACCCAGGACGGAAACCCCATCACCGCACCCCACGCCGAGCGGGCACTGATCTTCCAGGACGACGCGCTGCTTCCCTGGCGCACCCTGCGGGCCAATGTCGAACTCCCGCTGGCCATCAAAGGATTGAGGCGCACCTGGCGCCGAGCCCAGGCCGAAGAATGGCTGGAGCGTGTCGGCCTCGGCGGGCACGGCGCCAAACTCCCGCACCGCGTCTCGGGAGGCCAGCGGCAGCGTGTCCAGCTCGCCCGCGCCCTCGCGGGAGAGCCGCGGGCCGTCCTCATGGACGAGCCGTTCGGCGCGCTCGACGCGCAGACCAGAGCCGGGATGCAGCAGCTCCTCGCCGAGGTGCTGCGCGGCACAGGCGCGACCGTCGTCTTCGTCACCCATGACGTGGACGAGGCGCTCTTCCTCGGCGACCGCGTCGCGCTCCTCGGCACCGGCCGCACCTCGGGGGCCCTCGCCGTACTCGACGTACCGCGCCCCCGCGACCGTACCTCCCACCGTGATCCCGCCACCGTCGAGCTGCGCCGCACCGTCCTGACATCGCTCGGCACCTGACTCCTCGGCACCAGACTCCTCGGCACCTGAGAGGCCCTCCTTCCATGCAGATCCCCGCAGTCACCGACGCCCAGGAGCTCTCCTGCGACGTCCTCGTCATCGGCGGCGGAACGGCCGGCACGATGGCGGCGCTCACCGCGGCCGAACAGGGCCGCGACGTCCTCCTCCTGGAGAAGGCACACGTGCGCCACTCCGGCGCCCTCGCCATGGGCATGGACGGCGTCAACAACGCCGTGATCCCCGGCCGCGCCGAACCCGACGACTACGTAGCCGAGATCACCCGCGCCAACGACGGCATCGTCGACCAGTCCACCGTCCGCCAGACCGCGACCCGCGGCTTCTCGATGGTGCAGCGCCTGGAGTCCTACGGGGTGAAGTTCGAGAAGGACGAGCACGGCGAGTACGCGGTGCGCCAGGTGCACCGCTCCGGCTCGTACGTCCTGCCCATGCCCGAGGGCAAGGACGTCAAGAAGGTCCTCTACCGCCAGCTGCGCCGCCGCGAGATGCGCGAGCGCATCCGCATCGAGAACCGCGTGATGCCGGTCCGGGTGCTCACGGCGGACGGCAGGGCTGTCGGCGCGGCCGGATTCAACACACGTACAGGTGAGTTCGTGACCGTGCGCGCCGGCGCCGTGATCCTGGCGACCGGCGCGTGCGGCCGCCTCGGCCTGCCCGCGAGCGGGTACCTCTACGGCACGTACGAGAACCCCACCAACGCGGGCGACGGCTACTCCATGGCCTACCACGCCGGTGCCGAGCTCACCGGCATCGAATGCTTCCAGATCAACCCGCTGATGAAGGACTACAACGGCCCCGCCTGCGCCTACGTCGCCAACCCCTTCGGCGGCTACCAGGTCAACCGGCACGGCGAGCGCTTCGTCGACTCCGACTACTGGTCGGGCCAGATGATGTCGGAATTCGCGGCCGAACTCGCCTCCGACCGCGGGCCTGTGTATCTCAAGCTCAGCCATCTGCCGGAAGAGTCGATCAGCGCCCTCGAGACCATCCTGCACTCCACGGAGCGGCCGACCCGGGGCACCTTCCACGCCAACCGCGGCCACGACTACCGCACCCACGACGTCGAGATGCACATCTCCGAGATCGGCCTGTGCGGCGGCCACTCGGCGTCGGGCGTGCGCGTGGACGACCATGCCCGCACCACCGTGCCCGGTCTGTACGCCGCTGGCGACCTGGCCTGCGTCCCGCACAACTACATGATCGGCGCATTCGTCTTCGGCGACCTGGCGGGCGCGGACGCCGCTCAATGGGACTCGTACGAGGGGGAGTTGCCGAGCGGCCAGGTCCGGAACGCCCACGAAATGATCTACCGCCCGCTGCGCAACCCGGAGGGCCCGCCGCAACCGCAGGTCGAGTACAAACTGCGCCGCTTCGTGAACGACTACGTCGCACCGCCCAAGTCGGGCGCGCGGCTGTCGCTGGCCGTGGACCACTTCGAGCGGATGCGCGGCGAGATCGACGACATGGGTGCGCAGACGCCGCACGAGTTGATGCGCTGCGCCGAGGTGCACTTCATCCGGGACTGCGCGGAGATGGCGGCCCGCTCCTCCCTGGCCCGGACGGAGTCCCGCTGGGGCCTCTACCACGAGCGCACGGACCACCCCAAGCGCGACGACAACGGCTGGCTGCACCACCTGGACCTGCGCAAGTCTGCCACCGGCACGATGGAGTTCACCGCCCGCCCAGTCGAGCCGTACCTGATACCCGTCGAGGAATTCACACCGACCGGCGGCGCGTCACGCCACCTGGGCGAGGTACACCCGGAGCAGGTGGCCACGGCAGGCCAGCGCGACCTGGCCCCGGTCGGATCGGGCGCCCGAACGAGCACCACCACGGCGCGGGAGACGACCGCCGCCGCCTCCCACTCGCCACGCATCCTGGAACTGCTCGCCCTCACCGAGGAGGAACCCGAACTCCCGCTCCTGCACCCCTTCTTGACCGACCCGGACCCCGCCGTCCGCCGCGCGGCCGTGGCCGCCCTCACCGAGACCGTCCCCGCGGGCACGGGCCCGGCGCTGGCCGCGACACTCTCGGACCCGGATCCAGGAGTCCGCGGCGCCGCTGCCGCCTCCCTGCGCGAACTGGTCGAAGTCCTGCCCTCAGAGGGGGAGTTGGGCAGGGGACTGCACGACGCCCTCACCCAGGGGGACGCACTGGTCCGCTCGACAGCACTGGACGTCCTGCGCGCCCTGCGACTGGGCGACGCCGCCGCCTACGCCCCTGCCCTCACCGACCCGGACATCGAGGTCCGGATCGCATCGGTGCGAGCCCTGGTCTCGGTCGGCGCCCTCGATGCCGTCGCCCGCGCCGGAGCCGATCCGGCCCGCGAGGTCCGCGTCACGGTGGCCCGCGGCCTGGACACCCCTCAGGCGCTGGCCCCCCTGCTCCACGACACGGACATCCTGGTCCGCGCGGCAGCCCTCACCACCCTGGCCACCGTGGGCTGCCCCACCCCCTACGACCTCACGGCGGTAGACGCGCTGGCCGCCCCGTCCTGGCAGGTACGCGCAGGCGCGGCCACGGCCCTGGGCGCTGCCGATGCCCACCGTGCCGTACCCGCCCTGTCCCAGGCCCTCGGCGACGCCAACGCCGACGTCCGCAAGGCCGCGGTCCTGGCCCTGCTCCAGCACCCGGCGAACGAGAACGCCCGCACGGCACTCGCCACGGCGGTCCTCGACCCGGACGCGGACGTCCGCGCCTACGCGGCTCGGGCGGCTGCGCCTGCCTGATGGCTGCACCGACGTCGGCCCAACCACTGCGTACAGCCAGCCTTCCCGCTGCCCACTGGCGCTCCAGAAGGTGAAGCTCGGGGGTTGCCGGGAGTTACCGGGGGAATTCCAGACCGGGTACGGCGTTGCGGGCGAGGGTGTGGGCCTGTTCGGTCCACCAGACGCCGGCGGCGGGGTCGACGATGCCGTACTCGGGGTCGATGGTGCCGCCGGTGTTGCGTGTGCAGCTGCCGTCGGATTCGCCGATGGTCTTCACGTACAGGTAGGCGTCGACGAGCGGGGCCTTGGTGTCGGCGGTGGGGCGAGGGCCCATGCCGCGGCCGGGTGGGTTGCACCATGTCTCCGGGTCGCCGGTGTACTTGCCCGGGGGCGGCGTCCAGGCCCCAAGCCCGTTGCGGCTGGTGTCCACCACGAAGCGCGCCAGTTCATCGGTGGACGCGCCGCCCGTGTTCTGGGCGAACCAGGCGTCGGTCCAGTGCCAGGTCGATGGATCGGTGGGGGAGACGGAGTTGCCCGGGGCGCCGTCGTTGGGCGCGGCGGGCGAGTAGTACTGACTGGCGCACCAGTCGGCGTGGCCGCGAGCCGCCTCCGGTCCCTTGGTGGCGTACCACGCGCACTTGGCAATCCAGGTTCCGTAGCGCGAAGTCTGGTTGGTGGGCTGGTAGTTGGACACGTTGAGGGCAAAGCCGTCGCTCTGCTCCAGGCCCGCGTCCAGGAGTCGCTGCGTGATGTCACCGACCGACTTCCACTGGCTGTTGCCCGCGTCGAGATAGACAGCGGTGTTCGGCTCGCTTTTCAGGGTGCGCACGGCGTAGGCGAGGTCCGCCATGCGGTGGGCGGTGAGTTCGCCGGTGGGGTCGATGTCGCCGGCGCAGTCCTTGGGAAGGGCCGCAAGGCCGTCGGGCTCCAGGATGACGGCGGCCTTACGGTTGCCGATGCCCTCGGCGAAGGCATCGATCCACTGACGGTATGCGGCCGAGGAGGCGGCTCCACCGCCGGAGTAGAGGCTGCAGTCGCGGCCGGGGACGTTGTACGCGACGAGGACCGGCACACGCCGGCTGGCCGCGGCGGCGTGGACGAGCTTGCGCACCTCTCTTCTGACCTGGGCGGGCGTGCCTTCGGTGAACCACTCGGCCTGCGGCTGGCTCGCGAGTTTGGCCATGTTCAGGGCGTTGGCCCGGTCCCCCTTGCGGAGGTCGGTCTTCGCCTGCTCGGCGGCCTTGCTGTGCGGGTCGACGTAGAAGCGCGTGGTGGGGGTGATGACCTTGTGTTGTGCCCTTTCGGCCGGTTGTGCCTGTTCGGCGGGTGCTTGCTGTGCCTGTGCGGCCGGGGCTGCCGCGCAGGTCAGCAGGGCGGCTGAGGCGAGCAGGGCCATGCGTCTGATGGGCCGGATACCGGATCTCATGTGTGCTCCTGGTCGGGGCGGACGGGGACAGGAACGGGACGGAGACAGGAACGGGACGGGGGCGAAGACGGGGACGGAATGCAGCGACCGGGCACGGCCACGGGAGCGCAAGGGGTGGCAGCCCGGACGGGTATGTCAGTAGCCGTAGATCATCTTGTAGGCGACCTCGGGAAGGAACTGGCCGGCCACAGATCCGGCGCCCACCCCGCAGTTGCCGTCGGATTCACCGGGCGTCTTGACCCACAGCAGCATTTCGGCTCCGCCACCGAGTTGGGTCGGGGTGCCGAGCTTGCGGCCTGCCGGGTTGCACCATGCGCCGTTGGAGCCGTATCCGTTGCGGCTGGTGTCGATGGCGTAGGGCTTGGTGTAGCCGTAGGTCGAGCTCAGCTTCGCGTTGATCGCGTTGCCGTACGCGGTGTTCTCGCCGGTGGTCAGGTAGTTCGAGACGTTCAGCGAGAAGCCGTGGGCCTTGCGCACTCCCGCGTCGGCGAGGTGCTGCGCCATCGTGGGGGCCGCCAGCCAGGCCGGGTTGCCGGCGTCCAGGTAGACCCAGGTGTTGGGGGCCTTCTGGTTGAACTGGTCGATGGCGTTGTTGAGCAGCGCGTTGCGCTCGGCGATCTGCGCAGGTGTCATGCAGCTCGTGTCTCCCAGGGCGTCCGGCTCCAGGATGACGACGGCCGGACGGCTGCCGATGCCGCTGGCGAAGGCGGCAATCCACGTCCTGTACGCGTCTGCCGAGCCTGCGCCGCCGCCGGAGTGTCCGCCGCAGATGTCACGGTTGGGGATGTTGTAGGCGACCAGGACCGGCAGTTTGTCCACGGCATCGGCCGCGCCGACGAACGCGCCCGTGGCCGTGCCGATGGTGCCGCTCCAGTTGCCGAACCAGCGGGCCATCGGCTTGGCCGCGATGTTGTCCCTGATCGCGGCCGCGCGGCCGTCACCGGGGTTGGCGGCGGCCCACGCCGCGGGGGTGGAGTGGGGGTCGACGTAGAACCCGCTGGTCATCGCCACCGGACTGTCGGCGTGGGCGAGTCCGGGGGCTGCCAGCGCGAGCGGGAAGGCGAGCAGCAGCGCGAGCAGGGCACGTCGGTATCTGAACACGGGGAACCTCTTCCTGTCGGGGGACGCACCGCACGCCCTTCGATGTGAACGTGTGCGTGCGGCGCGCTGAGGAAGTACGAGGTGCGACGTCCCCGGGCGACGGTGGCTTCGGGCCCGTGGGCGTAAAGCGTCGGCGTCGGAGCAGCATGGGAGCGCTCCCAATCGGAGGCGGCCCCAAGTGCGTCCGACGCCTTTGGGTATGGGCGGCATCGTGTTGGCGAGGGACGGACGTGTCAAGAGTTCTCGGTCAACTTCGCGTCATGTGACGCAAAGAAGGCCCTGCGGCGGACGAGAAGTCGACCTCCCGAGCCCGACGAGGCGGCGGGACGGCGGGACGGCGGGACGGCGGGACGGCGGGACGGCGGGACGGCGACGTATGGTCTCCGCCCCGCGCACCACCGTCACCGTCATTTCCCCCGCTTCGCGGCCGCGAGTACCTTCGCGATCGCGTCGTAGGCGGGCTTGCGCCGGAGGTTCTCGTCCCAGGGCAGCGCCGCGCCCTGGCCCTCGAAGACCGACGGAATCCACGAGTGGCGGTCGGAGTAGCCCCACAGCGTGATGCCGACGCAGCGGCGGACGGCGAGGCAGGCCTGGGTCACCTGCCCGTACCAGTCGGCCTGTTGGGCCAGTTTGGCCGCGTCCGACGGAAGGATCATGCGGATGTCGAGCTCGGTGATGGCGACATCGAGGCCGAGGTCGGCGAAGCGCTGGATGTTGCCCTTCATGTCGTTCGGGAAGCCGTACTGCAGGGCGAGGTGGGCCTGCATTCCGAATCCGTCGATCGGCACGCCGTCGGCCTTGAGCTGCTTGATGAGCGTGTAGTACGCGTCCGACTTCGCGCCGATTCCCTCGACGTTGTAGTCGTTGAGATAGAGCTTCACGCCGGGGTCGGCGGCGTGGGCCCAGCGCAGGGCGTCGGCGATATAACCGGGGCCGAGGGTCTTGTAGAAGATGTTCTCGCGGTACGTGCCGTCCTCGTTCATGATCTCGTTGGCGACGTCCCAGGCGAAGACCTTGCCCTTGTAGTGCCGCACCTCGGTCGTGATGTGCTTCTTGAGGATCGCACGCAGCTCGTGGGCGCTCCAGGTGCCGTTCTCCAGCCAGCCGGGCAGCTGGCTGTGCCATAGGAGGGTGTGGCCGCGGACCTTCAGCTTGTGGGCCTGTGCGTACGCCACGATCTCGTCGCCCGCGGTGAAGTCGAAGACGCCTCGCCGGGGTTCGGTGGCGTACCACTTCATGCCGTTGCCGGGCGTGGTGCTGCCGAACTCGGTGCCGAGCAGGTCGGCGTACGCGGTGTCGTCGAGTTCGGGGTTGTCGACGGCGGAACCGTAGTAGCGGCCGGTGCGCTCGGCCAGGCTGTCGAGCGTGGCGTGGCGGGGCGGTGCCGGGTACCGGCGTCGGCGTGCGGGTCGGCGTAGGCGTGTGCGTCGGGTATACCGGCCAGGCCGAGCAGCAGGGCCGCCGCCGACGCGAAGGCGGCGGCTCTGCCGCGGGTACGGGCGGGGGTGCGGGGGGCGGGTGTGCGCATGGTGCTACTCCTCAACGCATGGATGGGGAAGGCTGGTTGACCGTGCGCGTGCTGGTTCCACGCGTCACTTGACGCGTATCTCGCACCGCATCCGCCGCTCGTGCCCGACCTCCCGCTCCGCACCCGTCAGGGTGAGCGGCACGGTGTGATGGATGCGTTCGCTGGATGCGGAGACGCGTAGTTCCAGGGCGCCGGGTTCCACGACGCGGCGGCCGTCGGCTCCGGTGTACGCGGCGAGGTCCGCCGGGAAGGTGGCGTGGACCTCGGCGGACGCCCCGGCCTCGAGCGGTACGCGGGCGTAGCCGACGAGCCGGACCTCGGGGCGTGCGACGGTGCCGACCGGGTCGTGGAGGTAGAGCTGGACGACCTCGGTGCCGGGTCGCTCACCGGTGTTGTGGACGGTCAGGCGCAGGGTGGTATCGCCGTCGGTGGGCAGTTCGGGGGTGTCGCACTGCGGGGCGTCCCAGGTGAACGTGGTGTAGGACAGGCCGTGCCCGAACGGGTAGAGGGCGGTGGGGTCCACGCTGCTGGCGTCGCCTCGGCGGCCGAGCGGCGGCGCGAGATAGGGGGCGGGCTGGCCGCCGGGGCCGCGCGGCACGCCGACGGGAAGGCGCCCCGAGGGCTCGACCCGTCCCGACAGGACTCCGGCGACGGCGGCGCCGCCCTCCTGCCCCGGGAAGAAGGCCTGGATGACGGCGGCGGCCCGGTCGGCCCAGCGGCCGAGTGCGTAGGGCCGCCCGCTGAGGACGATGACGACGGCCGGTGTCCCGGTGGCGAGCGCCTCGTCGAGCAACGCGCTTTGCCCGTACGGCAGTTCGAGGCCTTCGGTGTCGCAGCCCTCGCCGGACGAGCCGCGCCCGAAGAGGCCCGAGCGGTCGCCGACCACGGCGAGGCAGATGTCGGCCTGCGCCGGGTCGTCGACGAAGAGTGCGCTGGGCAGTTCGGCGCGGAGCGCCTCGGCGAGCGTGGGGACGTCGACGCCGGCGGGAAGTTCTGGGTGGTTGACGCCGACGTGCCGCGGGAACGTGTAGCAGCCGAGCATGGCGGCCTGTTCGTGGGCGAGGGGGCCGACCAGGGCGATACGCAGCCCGTGGGCGGCCAGCGGCAGCAGCCCCGCGTCGTTGGCGAGCAGGACGACCGACTCCTGCGCCACGGCCCGCGCCAGGTCCCGCATCTGCGGGGGGTTCAGGTCGATGAGCGCGTCTTCGGCGTCTTCCGTAGATCCAGCGGATTCATTAGATCCCGTGACCGGTTCCCAGTCCCGGTCGAGGAGGCCCAGCTCGCACTTTTGCGTGAGGACGCGCAAGGCGGCGCGGTCGATCAGGTCTTGGGGAAGGTGGTCGGCCGCGGGCAGGCAGCGCGCGGCGGGCAGTTCTACGTCGACGCCGGCCGCGAGGGCGATCCGCGCGGCGTCCCCCTCTGTCGTGGCCACCTGGTGGGCGGACTGCAGGAACGCGATGCCGAAGTAGTCGGCGACGACGGTGCCGGTGAACTGCCATGTGTCGCGCAGGAGGTGGGTGAGCAGGCCGGTGTGGGCGTGTCCGGGAAGTCCGTCGATGTCGTTGTAGGAGGCCATCACGGAGCGGGCGCCGCCTTCGCGCAGCGCCATCTCGAACGGGGGCAGGAAGATGTCGGCGAGTTCGCGCGGTCCGATGGAGGCGGGCGCGTGGTTGCGGGCGCCGCGCGAGGCCGAGTACCCGGCGAAGTGCTTGAGGGTGGCGACGATCCCTGCGGCCTCCAGGCCGCGCACGTAGGCGCTGCCGATGGTGCCGACCAGGTAGGGGTCCTCGCCGATGGACTCCTCGGTACGCCCCCAGCGGGGGTCGCGGACGACGTCGAGGACGGGGGCGAGGCCCTGGTGGATGCCGACCGTGCGCATTGATGTGCCGATGGATTCGGCCATCTCGGTGATCAGGGCCGGGTCGAAGGTGGCGCCCCAGGCGAGCGGCGTCGGGAAGATCGTGGCCTGCCAGGCGGCGAAGCCGGTCAGGCACTCCTCGTGGGCGAGCGCGGGCAGTCCGAAGCGGTTCGCGGACCGGACCCGGCGCTGCAGGTCGGCGAGGCGTGCCGCGCCCACCGCGGGCTCGACCGGGACGGTGCCGAAGGGGCGGGTGAGATGGCCCAGACCGTGCGGAAGCAGGGCGTCGAGGACCGCGCTCTCGGCGACGTAGGCGTGCTGTCCCGGTGCGACGGCGGTGCTGTCGGTGTCGATGTCGGCCCCCAGCCACACGCTGGACAACTGGGCGGTCTTCTCCTCGGTGGTCATCCGGGCGAGCAGGTCCGCCGCCCGGACCTTGGCGGGCAGGGTGGTGTCCTGCCAGGGCTTGACCATGGAACTCCTCAAGTGCGGTGTGTGCAGGCGGTGGTGGCGGGGCCTGGCGGTGCGGTGTGCGTGGTGCGGTGTCAGCCTTTGGTCGCGCCCACGGTGATGCCGCCGACCAGCTGCCGTTCGGCGACGGCGTAGAAGGCGAGCGCGGGCACCATGGCCAGGACGAGGTAGGCGAAGACGCGGGCGATGTCGGTGGCGTACTGGCCCTGGAACTGCTGGACGCCGACGGGGATGGTCCACCAGGTCTCGTTGCTGAACACGAGCAGCGGCAGCAGGAAGTTGTTCCAGCTGCTCACCACGGCGAGGACGGAGACGGTGCCCAGTGCCGGGCGTGCCATCGGCAGGAGGATCCGCCAAAAGAAGCCGAAGGGGGAGCACCCGTCGAGGGTGGCCGCCTCCTCCAGTTCGCCGGGGATCTGCCGGAAGAAGCCGCGCAGGATGACGATGGTGATGGGCAGCCCGAATGCGGCCTGCGGCAGGATCACGCCCCACGGGTTGTCGAGGAGTCCGAAGGTGCGCAGCAGGATGAACAGCGGCAGGATCGCCACGGCGAAGGGGAACATCAGCCCCATCGTGAAGAGCGTGAAGAGCGCCTCTCGCCCGCGGTAGGCGAATCGGGCCAGGGAGAACGCGGCGAGGGCTGCCGCCCCGACCGTCAGCAGGGTTGTCCCGATGGCGACCAGGGTGGAGGCGCCGAGCATCCGCCAGAAGGGTCCCGAGGCGAGGATGTCCGTGTAGTTGGAGGTCACCCAGGGCGACGGCAGGCCGAAGGGGTTGCTGGAGAGCTGGTCGGTGGACTTGAAGCCGGATACGAGGGCGTACAGCAGTGGTGTCACCATGCCGATGCCGACCAGCCATACGATGACGTACAGGGGTGCCTTGCCGAAGCGGCGGCGGCCGGGTGCGGTCATCGGGTGGCTCGCATGTTGGTGAGGGCTCCTTCGGTGTCCCGACGCAGCACGAAGCGCTGGTAGGCGAGGGCGAAGACGAGGCTGATGAGGAACAGCGCGATGCTGATCGCGCTGGCGTAGCCGATCTCGTAGCGTTTGAACCCGAACTGGAACAGGGTGATGGCCATCGTCTCGGAGGCGTGGTCGGGGCCGCCTTGCGAGATCACCCACACCAGGTCGAACAGCTGGATGGCGCCGATGACGGACAGGAACGCGCTGATGCGGATGGTCGGTCCGAGCAGGGGCAGGGTGATGTAGCGGAAGCGCTGCCAGGCGCTTGCCCCGTCGATGCGGGCCGCCTCGTGCAGTTCGGCCGGGATGCCCTGCAGGCCCGCCAGGTAGAGCATCATGTGGAAGCCGAAGTACTTCCAGGTCATCACGAGGAACAGGGTCGGCATGACCGTCGACTGGTCGGCGAACCACAGTCCGCCGAGCCCGTCGAGGCCGACCGCGCCGAGCACTTTGTCGGCGAGCCCGGCGTCCGGCGCGAAGATCATGGAGAACAGGACGCCGGTGATCACCTCGGACAGGACGTACGGGGCGAAGAACAGCATCCGGTAGATGGCCCGGCCGCGCAGCTTCTGGTTGAGCAGGACCGCCATGGCGAGCGCGAACGGCAGCTGGACGAGCACCGAGAAGCCGACGAGGTGCAGGCCGCGCCACAGGTCGCCGAGGAAGACCGGGTCCTTGGCGAGGCGGCTGTAGTTGTCCAGTCCCGTGTAGTCCGAAGGGGACCCGAAGCCGCCCCAGTTGAAGAGGCTGACGTAGAGCGCGTACAGGATCGGGGCGAGCACGAGCGCGCCGAACAGGATGAGGGCGGGCAGGGTGAAGGAGACGGCCGTCAGCCAGTCGGTGACGCGCCGGGCGAGCGGACGCCGGTTGGCGGGGCCGGGCCGCGACGGCTCGGCGACGGCTTCGGCTGCGTCCTTTACGTAGGTCGAAGTCATCGTCTGTTACTGGCTCTTGGCGACCTGGGTGATGGACCGGGTCACCTGGTCGGGGGACTTGGAGCCGGCGATGAGGGCGGCGACGGAGTCGTTGACCTCCTGGCCGACGGCCGGCGGGTAGGCCTGGTCGAGGTAGAGCTGGAAGCCGGTGGACTTGCCGAGCATGTCGGAGACCGCCGTGAGGTTGGGGTCGGTCAAAGCGCTGGTGGCCTCCTTGACGACGGGGATCGTGTCGGCCTTGGAGACCAGGATGCGGTCGGACTCGGGGGTCATGAAGAACTTCAGGAAGTCCGTGGCGGCCTTCGGCGCGCCCTTGCGGACCGCGTAGCCGCCGCCTCCGCCGAACACGTCGGTGAGCTCGCCCTTGCCGCCGGCCACCGAGGGAAAGGCGAAGAAGCCGAGGTCCTTGCCGATGCCCTTGCCCGCGTCGGCCTGTACGACGGGTGCCCACTGGCCCATCAGTTCCATGCCCGCCTTGCCGTTGCCCATGGCGGCGGCCTCCCCGGTGGGGGTGGAGTAGGCATCGCCGAGGAAGCCCTTCTGGAACGGCTTGAGCGCCACCAGGTCCTTGAGGTGCTCGCCCGCCTTGACGAAGTCGTCGCCGGTGAAGTCCTTGGCGTCGGCGGCCTTCTGCATGCCCTCGACCCCGGCGATCCGCATCGAGAGATACGCCCAGAAGTACATGCCGGGCCATTTCTCCTTGCCCGCCAGGGCGATGGGTGTGATGCCCGCGGCCTTCAGCTTCCTGACCGTGTCCAGGTACTCGGCCCAGGTGGTGGGCGGGGCGCTGATGCCGGCCTTCTTGAAGAGTGCCTTGTTGTACCAGAAGCCCACGGCGCCGATGTCGAAGGGCACCGCGTACGTCTTGCTGTCGAACTGGTAGGCCTTGACGGACGCGGGCACGAGCGTGTCGGCCCACGGCTCGATGGACGGGGTGAGGTCCTCGACGAGGCCTGCGTCGACCTGCTGCCGCAGAACGCCGCCGCCCCACGTGTGGTAGATGTCCGGAAGCTTCCCGGAGCTGGTCAGCGCCGTCATCTTCG
Organism: Streptomyces sp. NPDC054872; assembly: GCF_053610705.1. Lineage (NCBI taxonomy): Bacteria > Bacillati > Actinomycetota > Actinomycetes > Kitasatosporales > Streptomycetaceae > Streptomyces > Streptomyces sp. NPDC054872. Next base: position 20,221 of record NZ_JBSGYY010000049.1, read on the forward strand.
ACTTGTAGGCGTCGTTCTCCAGCGTGACGAGCTTGATCCGCACGTCGGGGTTCTCGGCCTCGAACGCCTTCGCCCGTTCGGGCCAGACGGTCTTCGACGGCTCGGTGGTCTGGATGTTCCACCATTCCACGATGGTCCGGCCCGAACTGTCCTTCCCGCCGCCGGAGTCGGAGCCGCCGCACGCGGTCAGCGCGGCTGCCCCGAGGCCGGCGGCGGAGGCAGTGCCGAGGAAGCGTCGGCGGGAGAAATCGGAGGCTGACATGACGCACCTTCCGGAAGTGATCCGAAAACTATCGGTAGATGGCCACGGAAGTTACGGACACAGAGCGGGGGTGGGGGGGGCGCGGAAAAAAAAAAAAAATTTCAAACCCCCCCCCCGGGGCCGGGCGGCCCCCCGCCCCCCCGCGACCGTGTAGCCGATCAGGGT
>NZ_JBSGYY010000049.1:20657-69719 GCF_053610705.1 Streptomyces sp. NPDC054872
CGCCAGGCCAACCCACACCGCCCGTTCTCCGCCCCCCAAGGCCCCCCACCCGGGGGGGGCGCCAACCCCCATAAAAAAAACCGGCCCGCCCCCCCCCCCGGTCCGGGTGCCTGCCGCGCTACAGGCCGCGCGGGGCCGTCGTACTGGCCCTGACCACGAGTTCCGTCGCCAGCTCGATGCGCGGCGATACGGGTGCCACGGAGCGCGCGAGATCGAGGACAGTGCGGGCCGCCAACTTGCCCATGTCGGCCAGGGGCTGGCGCACCGTGGTCAGGGGCGGTGCGCTCCAGCGCACCTCCGGCAGGTCGTCGAAACCGACGACGCTCATGTCCTCGGGCACCCGCAGGCCGCGCCGGCGCAAGGCCTCGATCGCACCCAGCGCCATCTGGTCACTGGAGGCGAAAACGGCGGTAGGCGGCTCGGCGAGGTCCAACAACCGGTTGCAGCCGGCGAATCCGGACGCATGGTAGAAGTCACCGGGCACGATCAGCTCGTCGTCCACCGGCACACCCGCCACGTCGAGCGCGGCCCGGTAACCATCCAGCCTGGCCCGCGAGCACAGCAGCCGGGGCGGGCCCTCTATGAACCCGATCCGCCGGTGCCCGAGGCCGAGCAGGTGCTCGGTCGCCGCCATCCCGCCCGCCCAGTTGGTGGCGCCGACCATCGGCGCCTCGGTCGCGGGCGACCCTGCCGGGTCGATCACCACAAGCGGCACGCCCAGGCGCTGCAACTCCTCGTGCAGCCCGGGCTCCAGGACCGACGTCACCAGGATCACGCCATCGGAGGCGCGGGCCCGCAGATTGGTCATCCACTGCCGCGCGGCGCCCGCCCGGTCATGGATCGCGGAGACCACCGTGCCCACCTCCGCCTCGTGCGCGACCTCCTCGACGCCGCGAATGATCTCCACGGCCCACGGGCTGTCCAGGTCGTTGAAGACCAGATCGAGCAGGGCCGCACGGTCTCCGGGCGCGGGCGGCCGGCGCCGGTATCCGTGCCGGCGCAGCAGCTCCTCCACCCGGGCGCGGGTGGCCGCTGACACGTCGGAACGTCCGTTCACGACCCGCGAGACGGTCGGGACCGAGACCCCGGCCTCCCGCGCGATCTCGGCGATCGTCACCTTGGCCGGCCCGTCCGGGCTCCGCGTGGTCGCCTTGCGCTGAGCGCCTTCCCCGGCCACGTTCCTCACCTCCGTCGACTCGTCATCCGAAAATCTCCGGATGCCTTCCGGAAACCGTAGGACATGCCGTCGACCACGTGCCGGTCAAGCCCCCGGTCCCTACGACCGGCCGGACGCACGGCCCCTCGATCCCTGCGCGACCCGCCTCCAGAACGTCGGCCCGCCAGGCCAGTTGGCGCCGCACGGACACGGCGGCGCCCTCTTCGCGACCGTCGTACGGATGCGCGGGGACCTCCAACGCCGAGGCCGTTCCGGCCGGTTCGCCCCAGCGGGGGCAGGCACGAGGCAGGCGGCCCCGTTGACAGGGGCGGGGAGCGGCCCTAAGTTGCGGCGACGTTGCCGAAAGATTCCCGGAAGTTCCCGGCGCACCATTCCCCGATTGTGCAAGGACCTCTGCCCGCGTGCGTGACGCACGCCCCTGCGTGGCGCAGGCCTCCTCGCCGCCGCATCCGACACCCCCACGGAGGACCCATGGCCCCTTCCCGCACCATGGCCTGCAAGCGGGCGCTGGTGGTCCGCGGCGGCTGGGAGGGGCACGCCCCCGTCGCCGCCTCGGACCGTCATGTCACCGCCCTCAAGGAGGACGGCTACGCGGTGACGGTCTCCGACACCCTCGACAGCTACCTCGACGCGGACCTGCTCACCGCGACCGATCTCGTGGTGCAGTGCTGGACGATGGGCGAGATCACCGCCCCTCAGGTGGAAGGTCTGAGCCGGGCCGTCCGCGCGGGCACCGGGCTGGCCGGCTGGCACGGCGGCATCATCGACGCCTTCCGTCCCCAACCGCTTTACCACCTGATGACGGGCGGTCAGTTTGTGTACCACGCAGAGGAGTTCATCACCTTCGAGGTGGTCCCCGTGCCGGGCAAGGCGGACCACCCCGTGCTGGCCGGCATCGACGCCTTCACCGTCACCACCGAGCAGTACTACCTGCACGTCGACCCGGCGATCGAGGTGCTCGCAACCTCCCTGTACGGCCACGATCCCGACCACCCCGAACTCCTTGGCACACCGGTACCGGTGACCTGGACGCGGCGCTGGGGCCAGGGCCGGGTCTTCGTCACCGCACTCGGACACAGCCTCGCGGACCTGGAGGTACCCCAGACCGACGCGATGATCAGGAACGGCATGGCATGGGCGACGCGGTGACGGCCCGCTCGCCCCTGCGCATCGGGGTGGTCGGCGCCGGACAGATCAGCGGGGCGTATCTGCGGACGCTTGCGACCCTGCCGGACCTGCCCGTCACTGCGGTCGCCGACCTGGACGAGACCCGGGCCTTCACCGTCGCGGCCACGGTCCCCGGCGCTCGCGCCACCACCCCGGACAAGCTGTACGCGGCCGAGGACGTCGACCTCGTCCTCAACCTGACCGTCCCCGCCGCGCACGCCGACGTCGCCCATGCCGCGATCGCCGCGGGCAAGCACGTGTACGGCGAGAAGCCGCTGGCCGCGACCACCACCGAGGCCCGGGCGGTGCTGGCCGCGGCCGACAGCGCGGGCGTGCGCGTGGGCTGTGCTCCGGACACGGTCCTGGGCACAGGGGTGCAGTCCGCCCGCGCGGTCCTGGACGCGGGGCAGCTCGGCACACCTGTCGCCGCCACCGCCTTCATGGTCACGCCGGGCCATGAACTCTGGCACCCCGCCCCGGAGTTCTACTACCGGCCCGGTGGCGGCCCCCTGTTCGACATGGGGCCCTACTACCTCACCGCCCTGGTCACGCTGCTCGGTCCGGTACGCACAGTGGTCGGCATGACATCCACCTCGCGTCCGGTGCGCACCGTCGCCGGCGGCCCGCGGGCCGGTACCGCCTTCCCGGTGGAGGTGGCCACCCACGTCACGGGCGTCCTCGAGCACGAGTGCGGGGCGCTGACCACGCTGGTGATGTCCTTCGACGTCTGGGCCGGCCACCTGCCGCGCATTGAGGTGTACGGCACCGACGGCTCCCTGTCCGTTCCCGACCCCAACGGCTTCGACGGGCCGGTGCGCCTCTTCAGGGCCGGGACCGGATCATGGGAGGACGTCCCCGTCCAGGGCGGCTACGCGGGAGCCGGGCGCGGCTACGGCATCGCCGATCTCGCGCGTTCCCTGGCCACCGGCACCCCGCACCGTGCGAGCGGCCACCTCGCCTACCACGTACTGGAAATCATGGAGTCGCTGCTCACCGCGTCCGACACCGGGCAAAGCATCACCGTCACGAGTGCGGGTGAGCGGCCCACCGCCGTCCCCGCCCACGCGCGGCCCGAGGCCGAGTGAGCCGATGCCGGACATCCGACGCCGGGGATGGTCGGGCTTTGACAGCCGGCCTCTCGCGGACGTCCCCCTGCGGTACGCCACGTGACGCAGGGGGAGGCGCCGTCGTGCAGGACCCCGGGCGTGCGGCGGTCAGGCCGGAGCCGTTGCGCGGCCGGTCTGCGGAGAGATCATGCCGGCGCACAGGCCGCGAGCCGCCAGTCCCTGCGCGATGCGCGGGATCGCGGCGCGCGTGTTGGCGGGCCAGTCGTGCATGAGGATGATCTGGCCGTGGGTGAGCCGAGCGGCGGCCTGCACGATCGCATCGGTACTGGCGCCGTTCCAGTCCTGTGAGTCGACGTCCCAGATGATCTGTGTCAGGCCGTACTTGGCCGCGACGGACTGCACCGTCGCGTTGGTCTCGCCGTACGGGGGACGGAACAGCCGGGGTGTGCCCCCTCCGGCGTTGGCGATGGCCTGTTGGGTGCGGGAGATCTCCGAGTCGATCTGTGACTGGCTGAGACGGGTCAGGTGAGGGTGGGTGTAGCTGTGGTTGGCGACCCACATGCCGGCGGCGACCTGCGCGCGGACCTGGGAGGGGTTGGCGGCGGCGTACTGCCCCTGGTTGAACATCGTGGCGCGCAGCCCGTTCCGCTTGAGCACGTCGAGCAGAGCCGGCGTGCTGGCGGACGGGCCGTCGTCGAAGGTGAGGCCGACGTAACCGGTGCAGGCGGCGGCTTGCGCCGAGGCGGCGTTGTTGACGGTGAGGGTGCATGCGCCGGCCATGGTGACGACGGCCAGCCCTGCTGTCAGGGAACGCAGCGAGTGAGGTGAGCGCATTTTCATCAGTGGGTCCTCCGGCTCGGGAATCTGTTGCGACACCTGGAGATGGCGGCGGTCGCGCGATGTCGGTCCGTAGGCGGCTCGCGGCGCGACCGCCGCAACCATCACGAAAAAGGGCTGTCCAACTCGCTCAGTACACCGTGATGTTGGAGCTGCCGCTGCTCTGGTAGCCCTCGGTCGCCATGATCATGTAGTACTTGAAGCTGCCCAGGGGCATCCCGGCTCGGCTCCAGGCGTCGAAGTGGTTGCCGCTGGTGATGCTTCCGCCCGTGCGCTTGGACTGCCGAACGCTCCAGTACTGGTCGAAGGTGCGCGTGCCCTCGACGGACGGGGCGTTGTACCGCGTGGTCCTGTAGATGTCGTAGGTGCCGCCGTCACTGGTGACGGTGCCCTTGTACGTGCCGGTGGGCCGGTAGGTGCCCCAGTTGTCGACGATGTAATACTCGACGAGCGGGTTCGACGTCCAACCGTAGAGCGTCAGATAGGCATTGCCGGAGGGGGAGAAGGTGCCCGAGTAGTTCACGGTCCTGCGGGAGCCGTTGGCCCAGCCCTTGCCGGCCACGAAGTTCCCGGTGTTGCGCCATGAGGTGCTGTACCTGCCGCCGGAGGACAGGGTCATGGAGACCGTTCCGGGGGCGTCGGTCCAGAACGAGTAGTAGTAACCGTTGTTGGTGCCGGTCTGGTTGGTCGTGATGGTCGTGTCCGCGTACGCGGTACCCGGCAGCGCGAGCGCGGAGGCGCCGAGTGTCAGGGCGCCGGCGGCGCCGATGAAAGTGCGGCGGCTCATCGGGGGTGCGGGGGACGGGTCGCTCATGTTCATGCTTCCTCCTGGTGGGGCCAGCGAGAGGCTGCACAGCCATTGAGGTGCGTGTCGACGTCGATAGGTTGGTGGCGGGCCGACACACTGTCAACTGTTTCGGCAAGGCAAGCGAAACTTTAGGCCCGCGGCCGCCCTCAGCTGTGCGCCATCGCACCTGGCCACAGGCATAACTGAGCGACGCAGCAACAGATATGACGCCCCGAGGCAAGATTGAGCCAAGGTGACGGGTAATCAACTCCAGTGGTCAGCCGAAAGTTTTTCGGATGGTCACGAGACCCGCTGTGCGGCCACCAGCCCGCAACGCGACAACGGGCCGTCATCGGCCTTGTCGGCACTCCGCCGTGCTCTCGCGCACGATCAGACTCGTCGCCAGCTCCACTCTGGTCGCCACCGGCTCCTCCGACCGCAGGCGCACCAGCATCTGCGCCGCCTCCTCGGCCATCTCTCGCAGGGGTTGGTGCACCGTCGTGAGCGGGGGACTCGACCACTGGGCCAAGGGCACGTCGTCGTAGCCGACCACGGACAGATCGTGCGGGACACGCAGGTCCCGCAGCCGGGCCGCCTCCAGGACACCGAGGGCCTGAAGGTCGCTGCCCGCGAAGATTGCGGTCGGTGGATCGTCCAGATCGAGCAGTCCGGCCGCCCGCTCACGACCGCCCTCGACGTGGAAGTCGCCGTACCGGACGAGTTCGGGGTCTGCCGGCAGTCCGGCCATGCTGAGCGCCGAACGGTACCCATCGAGCCGGGCGAGCGAGCAGAGCATGTCCTCGGGGCCAGTAATGATGCCGATGCGCCGGTGGCCGAGCTGGACCAGATGCCGCGTGGCGGCCAGGCCGCCGTTCCAGTTCGCCGAGCCCACCGAGGGCACGTCCGGGTCAGGGTCCCCGGCCGGATCGATGACGACGAACGGGATGGTGCGCGACCGCAATTGCTGCTTCACCTCGGTGGGGAGAGTCGAGAAGACCAGGACCACACCGCGCGGCCTGCGCCGCAGCACACCCTCGATCCATTCGGGCCCCGGCGCATGCCGCGTACCACTCTCGGTGAGCACCACACTTGCACCGCTGGCCTTCGCCACCTTCTCCACCCCGCGGATGAGCTCCAGGGCCCACACGCTCTCCAACTCGTGGAAGACGAGCTCGATGAGCGGCGCTTCGCGAGCGGCCCGAGTTGTGCGTCGGTAGGCGTTCTCGTCCAGGATGCGCTCCACCTTCACGCGGGTCGGAGTCGCCACGTCGCGCCGCCCGTTGAGCACCTTCGAAACAGTCGAAATGGAGACCCCCGCCTCCTGGGCCACCTGCGCCAGGGTGATGCGACCCAATCCCTCGTCATCTCGCATGCTCAGGAGCATAAGGCACGGTCAACCGTCCTCATCTGATGCAGTGTTGACCACTCACCCGCCCGCGACCGCCCTGCGCGTCGCAGCCACGCCGACTGCCATCGCCAGCACCATGCAAGCGACGGTAAACGGCCTCCTGAGCAGGAACCCGCGTAGTCCATAGGAGCTCTTGCTTGAGGCGGATGCGGTTAACGTCGCACGTCCGGTTCTGAGGGGGCCGGGGAGACCTGAGCGGGTGGACCCGCGTGACGTACGACCATCGCACCGCCGGTCGCCTCGCACTGGTTCACGCGGTGGTTCAGCCGTGAGGTGGCACAACCTCGATGACCGTGGCCGTGCCGGAAGCAGGCCGGGCCTCGTGCATCGTGATCACGTCACCGCACTTCAGATGCCTCCACTGCGCGGGGCTCAGCGGGGCCAGTCGAACGTCGGCGGTCTCTCCCGGGCCGATCTCCTCCGCGAACTCCACCCACACCCGTGCGACGCTCAGCTCTCGTTCTCCATCGGTGGTGCGATAGCCGATGTCCCACATCGGTCTGAGTCGACCGTCCCCGGCAAAGGCACTCCGGCGTCCGCCGTTCTCCACCTCCGGGAGACTCAGGGTCGCCCTGACCGTGCCGTGCCGGACTTCCCAGCCCCGCCACTCACACCAGCGCCGGCTGCGGTCGAGCATCATCTGCCGGGCGGCCTCGGCGAGAAGCTCATAGAAGTCCAGGGAGATCGGATGGACATCTCCGAACTCGATGAGAAGGCCGAGTACGCTCTCCCACTCCTGGCGCTTGATGTCCTCGCGAACATCCCCAACCGTCACGCCGTTCTCTGTCATGGCGTCTTCGGGCAACAGGTCAACGGCTTTCCGCAGGAGTGTGAACGCGTCATCCATGGGCCGGATTCTCTCCGGCCTTGGGTAACTTGTCACAGCCGAGCACCAGGACTCACCGGCGCGAGATGTAGGAACAGCTTGCCGCCCTGGGCCTGGTCCTCAACGCGGTGGTGTTGAGGTGCGAAGGGAACGTCCCTTCACCGCGTCCTGTTCCGTGAGATGGCTGTCCACGGTGGTGTTCAGGTCGGCCATGAACGCCTCGACCCGCTCCAGGAACTCGGGCGGGTAGTGCGACATCGCGGCGTCGAGGCGGTGCGCGAGCGGGCCGAAGAACTCGTCCGCCCTCTCCTGGATATGACCGCCGCTGCGCAGCGTGACGACACGCCGGTCGGTGTGCTCGCGGGCCCGTGTGATGTGCCCCGCCGCTTCGAGACGGTTGAGCAGCGCCGTGGTGGCGCCCGTGGAGAGGGAGATCCGCTCGCTCAGCCGCGCCGGTGACAGGGGGGTGCCGCGCTCCTCGGCGGCGGCGATCTCCAGGACCGCGGTCGCATCCGTGGAGTGCAGGCCCAGCCAGGCGGCGAAGCGCCGGCTGAGCTCGGCGTAGTGGCTGCCGTAGGTCCTCAGCGATTCCATCAGCCGCTCACGCTGCTCCGCGACACCGTCGCGCACTGCTTCCTCCATGCCTGCGCCCTTCGCTCCTGTCACGCGGTCCGCCGGTCATCCCGCTTTGACAACCTACCGCCCACCACTTTACCTTCACCATGGAATTACTTCACTATGGAGGTATCTGACGTGCGTGACCTGTCCCCGCCCCCCACCCCTGACGAGACGACCGAGCCCTACCGATGGCGATGGCTGATCTTGGCGGTGATGATCGTCGCGGAGATCATGGATCTTCTGGATGCCTCGATCGTCAATGTCGCTGGACCGGACCTGGAGAAATCCCTCGGTGCCGGTTCCGTCGGCCTGCAATGGGTGATCGGCGGCTACGCCCTCACCCTGGGCGCCGGGCTCGTGCTGGGCGGCCGGCTCGGCGACCGCTATGGCCGGCGCCGGATGTTCCTGATCGGACTCGGGGCCTTCACCGCGACCTCCCTGCTGTGCGCGATCGCGCCGAACATCGAGTTGCTGATCGCCTTCCGCCTGCTGCAGGGCACCGCCGGCGCGATGCTGCTGCCCCAGGGGCTGGGCCTGCTGCGGGAGAACTTCTCCGGCCCCGAGCTCACCAAGGTCTTCGCGATCTTCGGGCCCGTCCTGGGCCTGGGCGGCATCATCGGCCCGGTCCTGGGCGGCTTCCTCATCGAGGGCGACTTCTTCGGCCTGGGCTGGCGGTCGGTGTTCTTGATCAACCTGCCCATCGGTATCGCGGCACTGATCGTCGCCGCGAAGTTCGTGCCCAAGAAGGCGGGCGACCCCACGGTGCGGGTCGACATGACCGGCGCTGCCCTGGTCGTGGTGTCCTGCGCCCTCCTTGTGCTGCCGCTGAACCAGGGGCAGGAGGAGGGCTGGCCGCTGTGGACGTGGCTGTCCATGGCCGCCTCGGCGATCGGTTTCGCCCTCTTCGCGCTCCAGCAGCGCCGCACGGCCGCCGAGGGCCGCGAGCCGCTGGTGACCCCGGGCCTGCTGCGCAAGCCGGCCTTCACCGTCGGACTCGGCGGCATCGCCCTGTTCTTCGGCGGGCTCATCGGCACCCAGCTCGTGCTGACCCTGTTCCTCCAGATCGGCCAGCACTTCACCGCCGGCGACGCGGGACTGGGCAACCTGCCCCTCGCGGTGGGAACCGCGATCGGCGGCGCCATCAGCGGCGCCTTCCTCGCCGACAAGATCGGCCGCAAGGTGCTGCAGATCGGTCCGCTGGTCCAGCTGGTCGGCGCGGCCGTTCTGTGGTTCGAGCTCGACGGCCTGGATGCCGCCTCGTTCTCGATCTGGGACATCGCTCCCGGCGTGGCCGTGGCGGGTGTCGGCGCCGGCGTGGTGATCGCCGCCTTGTTCAGCTTCATCCTGGCCGCGGTCGACGACGACGAGATCGGCTCCGCCTCCGGCGTCCTGTCGGCGGTTCAGGCGATCGGAGGCTCCATCGGGGTCGCGGTCTTCGGCTCGGTGTTCTTCGCCCAGGCCAAGACCGGTGACTTCACCGGCGGCTTCCATCGCGCGCTGATCGTTCAGGCATGTCTGCTGGTGGTCTTCCTCGCGATCACCTTCCTGCTGCCCAAGAAGGGCCGTCCCGAAGACGAGCAGCACGGCATCACCCCCGACACGGCTGCCGACGGCTCCGGCGCCAAGCAACAGCACCTCACTGTCTGAGACCTGGCCAGGGACCGCGCGCCGCCAGCGGTCCCGGCCGGCCCGGACGAGTCCCGCGCCGGTCTTTCGCCCGGTGCATCGTGTCCATTCCATATGCCCACCTGTCGGCGGCTCGGCGTCAGCGCTAATGAATCGGTTAAGTATCCTCGTGACAACGTTGTCACCGTGGACCAACGTTGTGACTGTGGATTCGGGGCACGTGCCGTTCTGGCCGTGCCGGATGGGGAGGGTCATGTACGCGGCACTGGACATCGGGGGCACGAAGATCGCCGGAGCCCTGGTCGATGCGGACGGCCGGGTGACGCGGCGCGTTCAACGGCCGACCCCGGCGCAGGAGTCGGCGGGCGTGGTGATGGCAGCGGTCAGCGACGTGCTGGACACGCTGGCTCAGGACCCGGCGTGGGGCGTCATTCGTGGCTTCGGTGTCGCCAGTGCGGGTCCGGTGGACACTGCGCGAGGCACCGTCAGCCCGGTCAACATCCCGGCCTGGCGGGGTTTTCCGTTGGTGAGCGAGGTGCGTGCGCATCCTTTGCTGTTCGCCGGGCTCGAGCCCGTGCTGATCGGGGACGCGGTGGCGATGACGGCCGCGGAGCACTGGAAGGGCGCTGCGCAGGGCGTCGACAACGCGTTGTGCCTGGTGGTCTCCACCGGCGTCGGTGGGGGCCTGGTCCTCAACGGCCGCCTGTATCCGGGCCGGTCGGGGAACGCCGGGCACATCGGTCACATCAGCGTCGACCTCGACGGGATCGACTGTCCGTGCGGAGCCAGGGGCTGCGTGGAAGGGCTGGCCAGCGGGACTTCGATCGCCCGACAGGCGCAGGCCGCAGGGTGGACGCCGCCCGAGGGAGAGGCCGCGACGGCTGCGGCGGTCGCCGCCTCCGCCAGGCTGGGCGACGCGCGCGCCCTGGCCGCCTTCGACCGGGCCGCACAGGCGTTGGCGGCGCGGGTATCGCCGCGACGGCCACTCTGGTCGAGATCGACGTAGCGGTCATCGGTGGCGGCGTGGCGCAAGCCGGTCACCTGTTGTTCGCGCCCTTGCGGCGCCACCTCGACACCTACGCCGCGCTGGACTTCGTACAGGGTGTTGAGATCCGCCCTGCGGCGTTGGAGCAGGACGCCGGACTGGTCGGGGCAGCGGCGGCAGCCCGGGCGCTGTCGCGCTGTACGCCGGATGTCGGTGCCGGTCTGCCCCGGTAGAGCGGAACGCCGAAATCGGCTTCGTTCATGGAAACTTAACCGGTTCCGTTGAAAGCGTTGTGCTCCGCCCACCCGGCCCCTAGTGTCGTGGCCGTCGCCGAGCGGAAGTATCAACACCGGCCCGTCGTCCCCTGCGTGCCGCAGGCCGGAGGGCGTGCCGACTGGCTCCTCGCGTGCCGTTCGGACGCCGCTGCCCGGGCGTGAGTCGTCTCGCCCGGGCAGCGGTCCACCAGGCGCCGCACCGGGGCGTCCTGGTGGACCGCATCCGCGACGCGGCGGGTGCGGCCTGCACCGCCCCTGATGACACATCGTGCCGCGGGCCGCCGATGCGGGCTGCCCGAGATCTGGGCACACCCATCGACCCAGGAGCTGTAGATGAGACGAATACGAGCCGCCGTCGCGGCGGGAACCCTCCTCGCCGCCTGCGCCGCACTCCTCGCCACCGCCCCGTCCGCGCCTGCGGCCGACGCACCCGGCTTCCACATCCAGGACGGCCGACTGCTGGACGCCAACAACAAGGACTTCGTGATGCGCGGCGTCAACCACGCGCACACCTGGTACCCGGACAAGACCGACCAGGCGCTGAAGGACATCAAGGCCAAGGGCGCCAACACCGTGCGCGTGGTGCTGGGCACGGGCGATCAGTGGACCAAGAACGACACCGCAGATGTCACCGGAGTCGTCTCCCAGTGCAAGGCGAACCGGCTGATCTGCGTCCTGGAAGCCCACGACACCACCGGCTACGGCGAAGCGGGCGCGGCCGTATCGCTGTCCAAGGCCGTCGACTACTGGCTCAGCGTCAAAAGTGCCCTCGTCGGCCAGGAGAAGTACGTCCTGGTCAACATCGGCAACGAGCCGTTCGGCAACACCAACTACACGGCCTGGACCAACGACACCAAGAGCGCCGTCGGGCGGCTGCGGGCCGCGGGCCTGGACCACACCCTGATGGTCGACGCGCCCAACTGGGGCCAGGACTGGTCCTTCACCATGCGCGACAACGCCGCCGATGTGCTGGCCGCAGACCCCGACCGTAACATCCTCTTCGACATCCACATGTACGGCGTCTACGACACCCCCGCCGAGGTCAGTGACTACCTCAACCGGTTCACCGCTGCCAAACTGCCCGTTGTCGTGGGCGAGTTCGGCGACATGCACTCCGACGGGAATCCGGACGAGGACGCCATCATGGCCACCGCCCAGTCGAAGGGCATCGGGTACCTGGGCTGGTCCTGGAGCGGCAACGGCAGTGGCGTCGAGTACCTCGATCTGGCCCAGGACTTCGACGCGAGCCGGCTGACCGACTGGGGCAAGAGGCTGTTCGACGGGGCCAACGGCATCAAGGCCACGGCCAAGGAGGCCAGCGTCTTCGGCAGCGACAGCGGAGGCACCGACCCGGGCGAGGGCGGGGTCGGCGCCTGCGCCGTCTCCTATCGTCTGAGTGACTGGGGCAGTTCATTCAACGCCGACGTCACCATCCGCAACACGTCCGACAAGAAGATCGACGGCTGGAAGCTCGGCTTCGCCTTCCCCGGCCAGCAGAAGATCAACTCGGTGTGGAACGCCAAGGCCGTCCAGAGCGGCGCCGCTGTCCACGTCACCCCCGAGTCCTGGACGAACTCGATCCCCGCCGGCGGCACCGTGAGCTTTGGTCTCAACGGATCCTCCACCGGCCCGAACACCGCGCCGACATCCTTCACGCTCGACAGCAAAACCTGCACCACCACCTGAACCCTGGTCCAGTGACCGGATGAGCGTCCTTCAGCGGCCGACCGGTAGGGTCGGCCGCTGAAGCACGGAACCGGTACAGCAGGAGGGCGCATGAAACGGCCGACGATCGCGGACATCGCGCGCCAGGCGGGGGTCTCCAAGGTCGCGGTCTCCTACGCGCTCAACGACCAGCCGGGCGTCTCCGCGCAGACCAGGGCGCGGGTCAAGGCCATCGCGCAGGAGGTCGGCTGGCGGCCCAGCAGCGCCGCCCGCGCGCTGAACGGCGCGCAGGCCCGAGCCGTGGGCCTGGCCGTGTGCCGGCCCGCACGCACCCTCAGCGTCGAGCCGTTCTTCATGGAACTCATCGGCGGCATCGAGTCCGAGCTCGCCCCGCGCTCCATCGCGCTCATGCTGCAGACCGTCACCAGCCACGGCGACGAGATCGAGCTCTACCGCCGCTGGTGGGGCGAGGGCCGGGTGGACGGCGCGCTCCTGGTGGACCTGCACGACGACGACCCTCGCGTGCCCGCACTCGCGGCCCTGGACATGCCGGTGGTGGCGCTCGGCCCGCCGCACGCGGCCGGGACCGTCCCCGCCGTCTGGTCCGACGACGGAGCCAGCATCCGGGAAACGGTCGCCTATCTGACGGCTCTGGGGCACCGCAGCATCGCGCGGGTAGCGGGACTCGCACACCTCGCGCACACCACCGTGCGCGATGCCGCCTTCGAGGAGAGCTGCCGCGAGGCGGGCCTGCCCGAGCCCGCCGTGGTGCACACCGACTATTCCGGTGAGGACGGGGCACAGGCCACCCGCAGGCTGCTCATCGCCCCGGACCGTCCCACCGCGATCGTCTATGACAACGACATCATGGCCGTCGCGGGTCTGTCGGTCGCCCAGGAACTGAACCTGGAGGTTCCCCGCGACCTGTCCCTGGTGGCGTGGGACGACTCACCCTTCACCCAGGCCGTACGGCCTCAACTGACGGCCCTGACACGGGACATCTTCGAGTACGGGGCCTGTGCCGCGCGGACCTTGCTGACCGCCATCGGCAAGGAGCCTGTCGGGCATCTGCAGGTGGCCGCCGCCCGGTTGGCACCCCGGGCCAGCACCAGCCCACCTCGCCCCCGCTGAGGTGAGCCGGTGGCTCGAGAGCCGACGTGTCGCTGCGAGTCAGCTCTGCGGCGGGCGAGGTGCGGCGGTCGACGCGCGAGGCGTCAGCGCGGGGGCCCGGGGCGGCAGGGGGGAGACCTCCCGGCCGGCGATGACGGCGAACAGCTCGCGGGTGACCTGGGCGCCGAAACCGTGCACGTCGTGGCTCATGGCGGACAGGGTCGGGTGGGTGAGGCGGCACAACTGGGAGTCGTCCCAGGCGAGCAGGGACAGGTCGTCCGGTACGGCGATGCCCATTTCGGCGGCGACACCGAGCCCGGCCACGGCCATGAGGTCGTTGTCGTAGACGATCGCGGTCGGCCGCTGGGGCCGCAGGAGCAAGGAGCGGGTGGCGCGGGCTCCGTCCTCACCGGCGAACCCCGTCGCCACCTGGACCCCAGGACCCAGGCCCAGCTCCCGCAAGGTGCCTTCGAAGGCCCGTTCGCGGATGGCGCTGTGCCCCAGGCCGAGCGGGCCGCCGACCCGGGCGATGCGGCGGTGGCCAAGAGCGGCGAGGTAGCGCACCGCCTCGGCCACCGCCGTGGCATCGTCCGTCCAGACCGATGGAAGGCCGCCGGTCAGGTCGGGGTGGCCGACGGCCACGGCCGGGATGCCGAGCTGTTTGAGCGGCTCGACCCGCGGGTCGTCCCGGTGGAAGTCGACCAGGATGGATCCGCCGACCTGCCGTTCTCGCCACCATGTCTCCTGCACGGAGATCTCCTCGTCCAGGCTGTTGACCAGACGCAGCAGCAGGGAGCAGGACCGCTCGGCCAGGACGCTCTCGATGCCGGAGATGAACTCCATGTAGAACGGTTCGAGGCCGAGCAGCCTGGCAGGGCGGCACAGGGCGAGGCCGATCGTGTCGGTCCGCTGCGTCGACAGGCTGCGGGCCGAGGAGTTGGGTGCCCAGCCCAGCTCCCGGGCGGCGGCGAAGATGCGCTCCCGTGTGGTCTCGGCAAGGCCGGGCTTGTGATTGAACGCGATCGACACCGCTCCCTTGGAAACCCCGGCTGCGGCCGCGACGTCCTTGATGGTGACGCGTTGGACAGGGGCGCTCACGCCGGTTCCACACAGAAGAGGGCCGCGCGAAAGGCATTGGCTCCCACACCGCCGGCCCCGTGCACACGAATGCGGGTCTGCTCGCCCGGCAGCAAGGTGATCAGGCCGCGGTCGGCGGTCGCATGCGGCGCGAGACGGTCGGGCTGGAGCAGCAGATCCCGTACGAGGGTGTGCGCGCTCACCACGACGTCGACCGTGTCCCAGTCTTGCCCCACGGTCTCCACCGCTATGTCGAACCGTGGCGCCGGATAGCCGAACTCCTTGTCCCGGACGGGCAGATGCAGCGCGCGCAGTCCGTCGGCGTCGGCCACCAGGTACTCCTTGGTGACGCCCGCCGCGGGCCGCACCTCCGGCGGGGCCGGCAGCCGCAGGACCTCGCGTGCGGGCACCGTGAACCCGAGCGAGACGCGCGCGGCGAGCGTGCCGTCGGTCCGCATCAGGCGCAGCGTCACGTCGCAACCCCAAGGCTCAGCGCCCTGATTGGCCAGGACGAGCTCCGGGCCGTCAGATCCCGGCTGGAGGGTCAGGAGGCGGTCGGCGTAGACGCGGCGCAGCTCGTGGTGGAGCGGCTTGAGGCGGCCGTCGCCGTCAATCGCGGACCAGGAGCTGACCGGCCAGCAGTCGTTGATCTGCCACACGATGGTGCCGGCGCAGCGGGGCCAGTTGGCGCGCCAGTGCTCGATCCCGGTGGCGACGGCGCGGGCCTGGACGACTTGGGCCAGATAGTGCCAGCGGTCGAAGTCCTGCTCCGGCAGGGCGAAATGACGCTCGACGCCGCGGTTCAGCTTGCCGTTGCCGTCCTCGGCCTTCTGGTGACGCAGCATGCCCGGTGAATCGGATGCGAGGTCCTCGCCGGGCAGAGCGCGGCGCAGCGTGGCGAACGCGGCGGGTGCCTGCCAGCCGAATTCCGAGACGAAGCGGGGCACGTTCGTGAGGTACTCGGTGTAGTCCTGGCGGTTCCACACCTCCCACGAGTGGTAGGTGCCGTGGTCGGGGTCGTTGGGGTGGTGGTCCCAGGAACCGGACCATGGGCTGCCCGCGCTGTATGCCCGGGTGGGGTCCAACTCCGCGACGACGCGCGGCAGGAGCCCCAGGTAGTAGCCCTCGCCCCAGGAGTTCGCGGCGAGGGGCTGCTCCCAGTCCCAGTCCCGGAATCCCCACAGGTTCTCGTTGTTTCCGTTCCACAGCACGAGGCTGGGGTGCGGCATGAGCCGTACGACGTTGTCGCGGGCCTCGGACTCCACTTCGCCGCGCAGCGGCTGCTCCTCGGGGTAGGCAGCGCAGGCGAACAGGAAGTCCTGCCAGACCATCAGGCCGAGTTCGTCGCAGGCGTCGTAGAAGGCGTCGTCCTCGTAGATGCCGCCGCCCCAGACGCGGACCAGGTCGACGTTGGCGGCGGCGGTCTGCTCCAGGCGGGTGCGGTAGCGCTCGGGTGTGACCCGGGAGGGCAGCACGTCGTCGGGAATCCAGTTCACACCGCGTACGAAGATCCGCTCGCCGTTGACGACGAACGTGAACCCGGTGCCGTGCTCGTCGGCCGCGCGGTCCAGCTCGACGCTGCGGAAGCCGACCCGTCGCTGCCAGCCGTCCAGGGCGCCGTCGCCGTCGCCGTCGAGGAGGGTCAGTTCGACGTCATACAGGGGCTGTTCGCCGTACCCGCGCGGCCACCACAGTCGCACGTCCGGCACGTCGAGCACGAGCGTGACAGCGTTGTCATCGGGCTCTGCGCGTGCCGTAACCCCCGCCACCGTGGCGTGCACGGTCAGAGGCCGACCGGCGCCTGAGGCCGTGCGTTCGAGATCAATGCGTAGCTCCACGCGACCGCGCGTACCATCCACGCTCACCAGCGGACGCACCCGCTCGATGCGCGCCGTCGACCAGTGCTCGAGCCGGACCGGGCGCCACATGCCCGCGGTGACCACCGTCGGCCCCCAGTCCCAGCCGAAGTTCGCGGCCATCTTGCGGATGTATTGAAACGGCTGGGGGTAGACGTTCGGCCGGTCGCCCGTCAGCTCCTTCACGGCGGCGGCCTCGTCGTAGGCAGAGGCGAACGTGACGTTCAACTCGCCCGCGAGTCCCGTGACATCGAACCGGTAGGTGCGGTGCATGTTGCGCGTGCGCCCCAACTCCTGACCGCCCAGGGTGATGCGGGCGGCGGTGTCAAGGCCCTCGAAGACCAAGTCGGTGCGCTCGTAGGATGTCGCGCCACCTGCGGCGTCGTCCAGTTGGCGTGTGTAGGTCCATGCCCGCCGCCCCACCCACTGCACCTCGTGCTCGTTCGCGCCGAGGAAGGGGTCGGGAATCAGGCCCGCAGCCAGCAGATCCGTGTGGACGCAGCCGGGGACACGGGCGTCGAGGACTCTCCCCTCGTGGCTGACGTGCCAGCCCTCGGTCAGCTGGACGTTGTGCTTCATCAGCGGCTCCAATCAGACAGGCGCAGGCCCTGGTCGTGCGCATCGCCCGCCAACTTAACCTCCACTTGATTAACCGGTCCAGTCCCCGAAAGCGATCACGGCCGCACATAACACCCCAGCCTGGCGGCCTGACTTGACGCCAGACGCCGGGTTTACCGGTAACGATTAGGCATCGTGCCGGAAATCAGAGCTTTACCGGTTCACGGATGGCTGACATAGTGCCGTCAGCCGCTGGGCCCGAGCCGTAACCCTTGGAAGGAGTTGGGCACATGAGGAAGAAGCCGCTGAGCGCCGCGCTGCTTGCCGTCGCGATGCTGACCGTCGCGGGATGTGGCGGGGGAGGGGGCTCGACGGGGGAGGCCGCCACCGCACCCTCCGACCCCGGCAAAGCCTCAGGCACCATCACCGTGCTGACCAACCGCACCGACCTGGTGCAGGACGGCACGATGAAGAAGTACGCCGCCGAGTTCAAGAAGACCTACCCCAAGGTGACGGTGAAGTTCCAGGGCATCACCGACTACGAAGGGGAGGTCAAGATCCGGATGAACACCGAGAACTACGGTGACGTCCTGCTGATTCCCTCGGTGATAGCCAAGGGCGACTACCCGAAGTTCTTCGCCCCTCTGGGCGACACCAAGGACATGGCACGCGCCTACCGCTTCACCGGCAAGACCGACGTCAAGGGGAAGACCTACGGCATCGCCAACTTCGGCACCGTCAACGGCCTGGTCTACAACAAGGCGGTGTGGAAGAAGGCCGGCATCACCGACTGGCCCACCACCCCCGCGCAGTTCCTCGCCGATCTCAAGCAGATCAAGGCGAAGACCGGAGCGACGCCGTACTACACCAACTTCAAGGACGGCTGGCCGCTGAGCAGCCCCTGGACCAACAGCGTCGGCTCGGTCAGCTGCGACGCGAAGGCGTCCGACGTCCTCGCCACCGCCGACAAGCCGTGGGCCAAGGGCAGCGACCTCCACGTCCTCGACTCCCTGCTCCACGACATCGTCCACGAGAAGATGTCGGAGAAGGACCCCACGACCACCAACTGGGAGACGTCCAAGACGGATCTGGCCAAGGGGGATATCGGCAGCATGCTCCTCGGATCCTGGGCCGTGAACCAGATGCGCGACGCCGCCAAGAAGGCGGGTCGGAACCCGGACGACATCGGCTTCATGCCCGTTCCGGTGCAAAAGGACGGCAAGTTCTGCGCCACGATGCTCTCCGACTACCAACTCGCCGTGAACACACACTCCGAGAACAAGAGCGCCGCCCGCGCCTGGATCGACTGGTTCACCGAGAAGTCCGGCTTCGCCGCCAAGGAAGGCGGGGTCTCTGCCCTGTCCTCCATGAGCTTCCCCGACGTCCTCAAGCCTTATCAAGACAACGATGTCAAGCTCATTGAGCGGTCCGAGGCCAAGACCGAGCAGGTCAACGCCATCGACAACGCCTCCGAAATCGGCCTCGCCAAGCAGGACTACCGGCAGAAGCTGATCGACATCGCCCGCGGCGCCCAGAAGGGCTCCCTGCAGGACTACTTCGACGATCTCGACAAGCGCTGGGCCGACGCGGCCGCCGCCGGCAACTGACCCGGACACGAGCACGGGGCCCCGCACCGTTCGCGCGGGCCGGGCCCCACTTCCGCAGCACGCTCGACACGGATCATGAAAGGCCCCTTCGACATGACCGACACCACGTCCAAAGCGCCGCCGGCACCCGCGCGCCCCGCCGCCCCCGTCGGCCGCCGCTCCCGCCGGGGCGCCAAGACCACCCGTTCCTGGCGGGATCACCCGCTGCGCAGGATCACCCCGTGGCTGTTTCTGCTGGCGCCTCTGGCGCTGCTGATCACGTTCACCTACGTGCCGGTGGGCAACATGATCTATTACAGCTTCACGGACTGGGACGGCGTCAGCCCCGACCGCAACACCGTCGGGTTCGAGAACTACACCCAGCTCTTCACCAGGCCCGAACTGTTCCGGGTGTTCTTCGTCAGCTTCTACTACCTGGCCGCGTCCGCCGTGCAGATCGTGATCGCCCTGTACTTCGCGACGATCCTCAGCTTCGACCTCCGCTTCCGCAACTTCTTCAAGGGCATCCTGTTCTTCCCCTACCTGATCAACGGCGTCGCCATCGGTTTCGTCTTCCTGTATTTCTTCCAGGACGGCGGAACGCTCGACTCGGTCCTGTCGTGGTTCGGCGCCGGCGGTGACCACGCCTGGCTCGGTGATCCGCAGTCGGCCAACACCTCACTGGCCGGGGTGTCGGTGTGGCGCTTCACGGGCTTGAACTTCGTCCTGTTCCTGGGCGCGATCCAGTCGATCCCCGGAGAGCTCTACGAGGCGGCCCAACTCGACGGGGCGAGCCGCTGGCAGCAGTTCCGCCACATCATCGCGCCCAGCATCCGGCCGGTGCTGAGCCTCAGCGTCATCCTGGCGATCTCCGGCTCGCTCGCCGTCTTCGAGATCCCGTACATCATGACCGGCGGCGCGACCGGCACCTCGACCTTCGTCATCCAGACGGTCAAGCTCGCCTTCCAGTTCAACAAGACGGGCCTGGCCTCGGCCTGCGCCGTGGTGCTGCTCCTGATCATCCTGGTGATCACCTGGATCCAGCGGCGCCTTGTGCCCGACGACAAGGTGGACCTCGTATGACCACGCTCACCACGCACGACCACTCGACGACCCGCCGGCGACCCCGCATCGGCACGGCCCTGACGTACCTCTCCCTGGTCGTCGCCTCGCTCGTGGTGCTGGTCCCCCTCGTCGTCATCTTCCTCACCTCCCTGAAAACCTCCCGGGAAGTAAGCGACGGCGGCGCGCTGAGCCTGCCCCACGACTGGCTGAACTTCTCGAACTACGCCACCGCGTTCAACGACGGCGAGATGCTCAGGGCGTTCGGGAACACCGCGTTCATCCTGCTGTTCTCCGTCACCGGAACCGTGCTCATCGGCTCCATGACCGCGTACGCCATCGACCGCTTCGAGTTCCGTCTGCGGAAGACGGTGATGGCCCTCTTCCTCATTGCCACCCTGGTCCCCGGTGTGACGACGCAGGTCGCCACCTTCCAAGTGGTCAACAGCTTCAGTCTGGTGGACAGCCGGTGGGCGCCGATCCTGCTCTACATGGGCACGGACATCGTGTCCATCTACATCTTCCTGCAGTTCATCCGGGGCATTCCGACCTCGCTCGACGAGGCGGCCCGGCTCGACGGCGCGAACACCTTCACCATCTACCGCAAGATCATCTTTCCGTTGCTCAAACCGGCGATCGCCACCGTCGTCATCGTCAAGGGCATCACGACGTACAACGACTTCTACATCCCGTTCCTCTACATGCCCTCCGAGGACAAAGGGACCATCTCCACGGCCCTGTTCCGCTTCAAGGGGCCTTTCGGGGCGCACTGGGAAGCCATCTCGGCAGGGGCGATCCTCGTGATCCTGCCGACGCTGCTCATCTTCCTGTTCCTGCAGCGCTACATCTACAACGGCTTCGCGCAGGGGGCCACCAAGTAGTCCCACGGCGTCGTGGTGGCGCGCTCGGCCGGTGGTCGGTCAAGCGCGGTCGATGCGGTCGAGCAGCGTCCGGGCTTCGACGGTGCGGTAGTGCTCGGGGCCGAAGGAGGCCAGGCAGGCGTGGTGAGCAGCTGCGGCCTTACGGCGGGCTTCAAGATCGCGGCGAAGGCCCGACAGGGCGGTGGCAACGACCAGTTCGACGGCGCCTGCATCCGGATGGCGCTGCTCCTCGGGCAGACCGTGAAACAGCCGGCCGGCCACCTGCGCCTCGGCCAGGGCCTCTTCGTGGCGGGCTTGGCCGTTCAGGCTGCGTGCCAGGCCGAGCCGCAGGACCAGGGACGCCCGGTCGGGTGCGCGGTGGGCGGCCAGGGCCTCGCGGGCGAGCGCCTCGGCTTCCTGGTGGCGCCCCTGCGCGTTGAGGGCGAAGACCAGGCCATTGCGCGCGGCCGTCGCCAGGAGTGACATCTCCGGGCCGGCACCGCGGCTCGCGGCCGCGGCGACGGCCGCACACTCCGCCTCGCACTCGGCGTACCTGCCGAGCGAGGTCATCTGCTGGGCGCGGTCCGAACGCAGCTTCAGGGTCAGCCAGTGATCGGCCCCGAATATCCTGCTGAAGGCCGGCAGCGCTTCGTCGTACGTGGCGAGCGCCTCGGTGTGGCGCCCCTGAGCGCCGGTCGCGATCGCGGCGATGTTCAGCGCCGCGGCTGCGTACTCGTCGTCGCGTGGCCGCGACCGGGCCACGGCGCGGGCCTCGGCCTCCGCCTCGGCGTAACGCCCGGCCTCATACAGTGCTTTGGCCTGCGCCACCGGAGTTCCCGTCATCCACCTGGCGTCATTACGGCCACGCGGCCGGAAAAATCTCATGGCAGGGAGCATACGGATGCATGCTGAGCCTGCTGCTCGGCGGGCCTGGATGACCTGCCGCCTTCCCGAACGCCCTGGCCAAGTGCGAGCCGGGGCAGCGGGAAGGGGCCGTGCGGACACGAGGCAGCAGCGTCACGACTGTTCTGTCAAAAAGGCCACCACAGCACCCAGGAACTGCTCCTGCCCCTCGACGTTCGCCATGTGCACCGTGGGCAGGACGGTGAACCGCGCGCCGGGGACGGTCGCGGCGAGCTCCTTCCCGTGGGCGGCGGACGTGACGGTGTCGTGCTCGCCCGCGATGACAAGCGTCGGGTTCGGGATGAGTGTGGCCGTGCGGCGCAGGTCGTAGTCGCGCACCGCGGCCCAGCTCCCGGCCACGCCCTCGCGCCGCGTGGCGAGCAGAGTGCGGCGAAAGCCCTCGATGACCTCGTCGTCGCCTTGCAGCATGTGGGCCGGGAACCAGTTGTGCAGGAACATCTCCGCGGTGCTCTGCATGTCGGGGGCTTCCAGCAGTTCGGCGATCGGTCGATCCCACTGATTCGCCGGGCCGAGATACGCGGCGGTGTTGGAGAGCACCAGGCGGTCGACGCGCTCCGGAACGTGGATACCCAGCCACTGCGCGACGATTCCGCCCAGAGACAGGCCCAGCACGTGCACCCGCTGCAGGCCCAGGGCATCCAGCAGCTCCACCACGTCGCGCCCCAGCCGGTCCAGGGAATACGGGCCGCTCGGGACATCGGAGGCACCGTGGCCGCGCGCGTCGTAGCGCAGCAGCCGGAAGTGCTCGGTCAGAGCCGACACCTGGCCGTCCCACATGTGGAGGTCGGTACCGATGGAGTTCGAGAGCAGCAGCACCGGCTTGTCCTCGTCACCGTCGAAGCGGTAGGCGATGCGGACGCCATCGCCGGTGGTGATGGCGGTACGGGCCTGAGAAGTCATGTCAGCTCCAGTGATCTAGCGGCTATGCACTCAGCCTATGGACGCCACCCGCAGACTTCTATTACAAAGATCGGAAGGGCTCTGTAGGGTCTCTGAACAATGTCGAACTTCACGCTCCACGAGTTGCAGTGCTTCAACGCCGTTGTCCAGAACGGTGGTTTCCAGGCCGCCGCCGAGCGACTGCACCGCTCGCACCCTTCCGTGTTCGCGGCAGTCGCCAAGCTGGAACGCCAGCTGGGCCTGGACCTGCTGGACCGCTCCGGCTATCGGGTGCAGCTCACCGAGGCGGGGCACGCCTTTCACCGCAAGGTGCGCTACCTGCTGCACGAAGCCGAGGAACTGCAGACCTACGCCGCGCAGTTGGCGATGGGTGAAGAAGCCGAACTGCGCGTGGTGCTCGGCGACCTGTGCCCGCTTCCACCGGTGTTGGAGTTGCTCAGCCGCTTCTTCGCGCAGTGCCCACAGACCCGACTGCACCTGCAGTTCGAGACGGTCACCGGCCCGTGGGAGCGGCTGCTGGAGGACGAAGCCGACCTCATCGTGCACCGCGTCCCCAAAAGCGACGTGCGGATGGAGTGGATCGATCTCGGCCGCGTCGCGCTGGTGCCCGTGGTGGCGCCAGGCTTCCTGCCCTTTGCTCCGGACGCCGACATCACACCGCAGCGGATGCAGTCCTTCACTCAGTGCGTGATCCGGGATTCGGCGCGGCAGCCGTCCGAGCAGGGCCATTTCCTGGTCGAAGGCGCGCCCCGCAGCTCCGTTCCTGACCACCTCATGAAGAAGGAGCTGATCTTGCACGGCATGGCGTGGGGACACGTGCCCCGATTCCTGATCGAGACCGAGTTGCGTGACGGACGCCTGCTGTCCATCGCCGGACGGCACTTTCCCGGTGTGGTCGAGGAACTCTCGGCATCTCGCCGACGCGACCGCCCGCATGGGCCGGTCGCCGACCAGCTGTGGGACTTCTTGGCCCGCCATGCGCCGGTCCTGCGGCCGACTCTGGGACGTGTACCCAGGGCGAAGAAGGCACCGGAACACTGAACTCTTCCGAACAGTGAAGGCACACGACCCACCCGACCCGATGGACACCGCATAGAAACGTCCTCACTACGTCCCAATGACGATCACGGACCCGTTGTCACCCGTGGGCCAGGGGCGTGCTGTTGGTGACATCGCGGTGCCGGCGATCAGGCCGAAGGCATGCCGTAGGCGTCGGCGATCAGCTCGGTGGACCGGATCCGGGCCTGGACGGAGTGGCCGACGCTACCGATCATGAGTTCGTCGGCGCCGGAGTCCCGCTGGACCTGGTTGAGGTGGGCGGTGACCTGCTCGGGGGTGCCGTGCGGGACGTGGGTCAGCCAGCTGTCGACGGCCTGCTGTTCCTGGGCGTCGTAGGGGTACGTGTCGACTTCCTCGGGGGACGGCAGCAGGTAGGACTTGCGTTGGAACATGCGCAGCATCGCGTGTGCGAGGGCGCCGGCCGGCAGTCGCGGTGGGGCTCTGCCGGCCGGCGCCCGGCCATGTCCGGCGCATGCGCCCGACGTACGTGGGGTCAGCCGCGGACGCCGAAGTCGAGGCGGTCGGTGAGGTGAGCGGCGGCAAAGGCGGCGACGAGTTCGTCATGGCCCTCGGTGAAGTGGGCCCAGCTGTCGTAGTGGACGGGGACCACGCGTGCGGCATCAAGGATTTTCGCGGCCTGGGCGGCCTGGGCGCTGTCCAGGACGATCACCTTGCCGTCGAAGACTTCGGTGAAGCGGGGTGCTCCGGCGAAGAGGAGGGCGGTGTCGACCGGTGCGAAGCGCTCGGCGATGTCCTCCACCGCTTCGAGAGAGGCGTTGTCCCCGCTGACGTAGACGGTGGGCAGGCCCTCGCCGGTGAGGACGAAGCCGACGACCTGGCCGGTGAGCGGCTCGACCTCCTCGCGCGGGCCGGGGCCGTGAATGGCGGGTACGCCGGTCACGGTGACCGCGCCGGGCCCGCCGTCCCGGCGCTCGAGCTCGACAGCCTGCCAGTCGGCGAGGCCGGTGGCCGCCTCCCCGAGACGCTCTCCGCCGCCGGGGGTGGTGAGCGTCAGCGGGACGTCGGCGAGCAGGGCCCGGCCGGAGGTGTCGAGGTTGTCGGCGTGCTCGTCGTGCGAAAGCAGAACCACGTCGACGCGGCCGACATCGGCGGGGCTGCCGTGAGCCGCCGCCGTTTTGGTGAGCACGACGGCCGGCGCCTGGTGGTCGCCGGGGCCGTCGAAGGTCGGGTCGGTGAGAAAGCGCAGGCCGCCGTACTCGAAGAGAGCGGTCGGGCCGCCGAACACGCGCACAGGGAAGGGGGCGGGCTGCAGGGTCGGGGAAGACACGTTAAGGGTTCCTCACGGATAGATTGCGTATTAACCGTGAGGTGAATGTACGCACGTCTCACGGATTAACGCAACCCGTACCATGAGAAGCATGCAAGAGTTCGTGATGGAAGAAGCCGCCCTGCCATCGGCGCCGGGCGAGGCGCAGCACCCCTCCCTGGCCCTGGCCAACAGCGCCGTTGCGCTGCCCGGCGGGCACACGGCCGACCTGCTGAGCAGTCCGGCACAGGCCGAGCAGTGGCTGGCGCAGCGCGACCTCGCCCCCGCCGACGCCGGCCTGGCGGAGGTCTGCGCCGCGCTGCTGCGCTCTCTGCGCGAACAGGTCAGGTCGCTGCTGGCCTCCCGCGTCGCCGGCCAGGCCGCCCTGCCCGCCGCCGTCACCGCGATCAACGACGCGATGACCCGGGTCCCCACCGCGTCCCTGCTGCTCTGGGACGAGAAGGGGCCCTACCGCGCCACACCGCACCCCACCACCGCGCTCGTCGAGCACGCCCTTGCGGTGATCGCCGCCGACGCCGCCGACCTGCTCACCTCGCCCGACGCCGCCCGCTTGATCGCCTGCGCCTCACCGCCCTGCAATCGCTTCCTGTTGAAGCACGGCCGCCGCCAGTGGTGTTCCACCCGCTGCGGCGACCGCGTCCGCGCCGCCCGCGCCTACGCCCGCCGCACCGCGACGGAGTGATGTGTCGTCACCGGACGATCCATCTGACGCTTCATGTGGATGCTGGGCCGGCGTGACGACGTCACATTCCGGCCGGTTTGATGGGTGCTGGATGGGTCAGGGCCGGTTGTGTCGTACGCACTTGCTTGAGTGCGCGTGCACGTCGTCCCAACAGACTTTGACCTACGCAGCCCCGCCGGGCGTCGCAGGCGCGGGCGCGGTGTCGTGGCTGCGGGCGATACGCGGGCCTGGGCGGCCTGATCACTGCCGGTGGCTGCCGTGGTTGTCCCAGGCGACCTGGCTGGAGGAGTGGGCGAGCAGGCGGCCGGTGGTGACGACGAGTTGGAGATGGAGCCGGTGCGGCGTGCAGGCCGGACGGGGCGCTACGCCGGGCGGTCACCCGGCGGCTCACTTCTGGTGCGTGGTGGCGAGGGCTGAGGTGAGGCTCTCGGTGAGAGCGGTGTCGTCGTGCTCTGTGCTTGCCCAGGCGATATGGCCGTCGGGGCGGACGAGGATGGCGCGGACGTCGGTGAGCTCGGCCGGTGGCTGGCGCGGGGTGGCGGTGTGGACGTGCAGTCCTCGGCGCGCGTATCCGGCGAGGCATCCGCTGCCGGTGAGATCCAGCAGGAGGTGGCGGTCGACACGCAGCAGCGCGAACAGGCCGGTGTCGCCGAGGCTGAGGTCGGGGGCGCGGGTGCCGGTCAGCGGGTGGTCACCGGGGGTGGTGGCCGGGTAGGCGACGGCGAGGGAGCTGACCTGGGCGGCCAGGTGGTCGTTGAGGTCGGGCAGGGTGGTGATCAGCCGGGCGAGCAGGCCGCGCAGGTCGAGTCCTTCGGGGGTGAACGCGGTCATCAGGGCGACCTGGGCGCGGCTGGTGGCGGTGAGGTCGGCGCCGACGGGGTGGCGCTCGGCGTGGTAGGTGTCCAACAGGCCTTGGGGGGCCCAGCCGTTGAGGGTGGCGGCTAGCTTCCAGGCGAGGTTGGCGGCGTCTTGGATGCCGACGTTCATGCCGACGCCGCCGGCGGGGAAGTGCTGGTGGGCGGCGTCTCCGGCGAGGAAGACGCGGCCTTTGCGGTACTGGTCGGCGAGGCGGGTGGCGTTGCCGTAGCGGGAGAGCCAGGCAGGGTCGCGCAGGCCGAAGTCGGTGCCTGCCATGGTGACCACGTTTTCGCGTAGTTCGTCCAGGGTGAGGTCGCCGGGCCAGGTGGTGGTGAGGTCGCGGGGGGTGATGCCGACCAGGCGGTGGATGCCGCCGGGCATGGGGACGGTCATGAGGGCGCCTGCGGGGCCGAAGTAGCTGTATCCGGGGGCGGGCGGGTCGTCCAGGACCACGTCGCCGAGCCAGCCGAGCACCGTGGAGGGGGTGCCGGGGTAGTCGATGCCGGCAGCGGTGCGCACGGTGCTGCCGGCGCCGTCGCAGCCGACCAGGTAGACCGCCTGGAGAGTGGAGGACCCGTGCGGTCCGGCGGTGTGCACGGCGATGTGGTCGGGGTGCTCGGTGAAGCCGGTGACCTCGTGTCCGCGCAGGATGCGTGCGCCCAGGCCGAGGGCCTGGCCCTCCAACAGTGCCTCGGTGCGCTCCTGGGGCAGGGCGATGGTGTGAGGGAAGGGGCTGGGCAGGCGCCGGAAGTCCAGGCGGGATTCGAGGGCGCCGAAGTGGCCTCCGGGCAGCGGTATGCCCTCGCTCACGAAGGGCTGGTGCGCGCCGCGGGAGGCGAAGGTCTCGATGGTGCGGGGGTGCACGGTCAGGGCGCGGGAGCGGGAGTCGCGTTCGGAACGGGGCTCGATCACGACGACGGTGATGCCCGCGCGGCGCAGTTCGCCGGCGAGCCACAGGCCCACGGGCCCGGCACCTGCGACGACAACCTGATAGTTCATGATTTTTCTCTTTCTCGACGCAGACTCTTGGTCGGTGACCAACGCTCGGAGCGGAGTAAACTAGGTCAGTGACCAAGAAGCAAGCCGGAGAAGAGACCGCGGGCCAGCTCACCCGCGCCGCCGTGATTGATGCCGCCCTCCGGGTGCTGGACGAGCGCGGCCTGGACGGGCTCTCCACCCGGGCGGTCGCCGACCGCCTCGGAGTGCGGATGAACACCGTGCTGTGGCACGTGAAGACCAAGGCGCGGATGCTGGAGCTGATGGCCGACGCCGTCCTCGCCGATATCCGCTACGACGACCTGCCCGACGCCCCTCTGGCACGCGCCCGCGAGCTGGTCGGCCGATACCGGCACGCGCTGCTCGCCCGTCGCGACGGCGCCGCTCTGGTCACCGGCACCTACCCGGCCGAACCGAACACGCTGCGCTTCGCCGACCGCCTCGTCGACGCGTTCCTGGAAGCCGGTGCCGATGAGCGGCAGGCGGCGTGGACGGCTTGGACGGTCAACTACTTCACCCTCGGCCTGACCCATGAGCAGCAGGCCGAGGGCGGGGAGGACGACGCGAGGCTCGCCCAAGCCGTCGAACACGGTCACCCGGCGCTGCAACGCGTCCTGCCCCATCTCGGGCAGAACTTCGACGAGCGCTTCGCCTTCGGCCTGGAGGCGGTTCTGTCCCGCATTCCCGACTGACAGCGAGCCCTGCCCGGGGTCTCAAGGCGCCGCGACAACAACGGGTCGCGGGTCCTGCGCCCGGCACACCCGGCCCTGCCCAACTCGTCGACGGAGCTCGACGGAGCGCACCCTCACCTGGCCAAGAAGGGCTGCGGGCCGCGGTCGGGCCGATATGTGCTGCCTGATCCTGATGCGTCGCTAGATCGCGGTGAAACCGCCGTCAGCGGCGACCACGGCTCCCGTGACGAAACTGGACCGGGGCGAGACAAGGAAGCACAGGACCTCGGCTATCTCCTCGGGCTGCGCCACACGTCCCAGTGGCTGCGCGTCGGCGAAGGACGCCAGGTAGGCGCGGCTGTCGGGGCGGATCGAGTCGAGGAAGTCCGTCTCGATGACGCCGGCGGCCACGAGGTTCGCGCGGATGCCCAGCGGGCCACCCTCGACGGCGAGCACCTTGGTCAGTTGGGCCAGAGCGCCCTTCGACGCGCTGTAGGCGACGCCTTCGGGCAGGGCGACGGTGGAGGCGTACGAGCCGGTGCTCACGATGGCGCCGCCGCCGCGGCTCTTCATGGCCCGGAATGCTTCGCGGGCGCAGAAGAAAGAGCCGCGGGCGTTGACCGCCATCACGGTGTCCCAGTCCTCTGCCGTCGTTTCGGTGACCGGCTTGTTCTGGGTGCGCCCGGCATTGTTCACGAGGATGTCAAGACCGCCGAAGGCGTCCAGGGCCCTGGCCACCGCACGGTGGGCGGTCTCCTCCTGGGTGATGTCACCGTGTGTCGCGACGACGCCGGGAAACTCCTCCGCCAGATTCGCGACATCGGCGCGGAGGTCCAGGGCGACGACCTGGGCGCCGCGGGCGTGGAGGAGCGCCACGGTCTCCCTGCCCACCCCTCGCGCGGCTCCAGTGACAAGGGCGATCTTCCCAGCGAACTCGACGGATTCGGATGTTGCGGCGGATGCGGTTGCGGTTGCGGTTGCAGGTGTCATGGTGCGATCCCTGGAGAAGGTGACTGTGAGCGCAGGCGTCGGTGCAGGACACCTGAAGTGCCGTGCTGTGTCATGCAGTTGTTCAGTGCGCGGTGAGCCCGCCGTCGACCACCAGCTCCGCGCCGGTGACGAACGAGGAGTCGTCGCAGGCCAGGAAGAGGAACGCGGGGGCGACCTCGTCGGCACGGCCTGCTCGGCGCATGGGGGTGCGTTGGATGTCCGGCTGCTGGTCGCCTTGGTCGTCCAGCAGGTCCTGGATCATCGGCGTGGCGATCACCCCGGGATGCACCGAGTTGATCCGTACTCCCTGCCGGGCGTACTCGACCGCGGCGGTCTTGCTCAACAGGCGCACGGCCCCCTTGGACGCCTGATAGGCCGCAGCCGCCCCGCTTCCCACCAGGCCGAGTACGGACGACGTATTAATCACTGACCCGTTGCCGCTCGCACGCAGGAGCGGCATCGCCGCCTTCATTCCGAGCCAAGTGCCTTTCTGGTTCACGTCGATGACGCGGTCCCACGCCTCTTCCCGCGTGTCCTCGATACCTGGCCAGTCCACGATGCCGGCGAGGTTCACGAGCACGTCCAGCGTCCCGAACCGATCGCGTACGAGGGTGATCACCTCGTCCCACTCCCGCGCGGAGGAGACATCGAGGCGGGCAGCGACGACCTCCGCGCCTCGTGCCTCGATCCGTTGGGACAGCTCCCGCAGGGGGCCTTCGGCGACATCGGTGATCACCAGCCGGGCGCCTTCGTCGGCGAAGAGCTCGGCAGTCGCTGTGCCGAGGCCGCCAGTCGCGCCTGTGATCAGCGCGACCTTGCCGTCAAGTCGTTGTCCTGTCATGGGTGTCGTCCTTGAATCTCGTTGGTGTTGACTGACTGTTGTGTCGGGCCGTTCTGGTCCACCGGCGGTGGAGTCGCACCCCGGTTCCAGGGTGGTCACGGCCCCGGCCCTCTCTACGACTGCTTCTGCTCCCGGTAGAGCACGAGGTGCTCGTGATAGAGCACTCCGTCCCGGATGTCGCCCGTGGCGGTAAAGCCGGTGTCGTCGACGTAGTCCAGGTGGCTGTCGGTCACCGTGTACCGGCCGGTGTACGCACTGACCCGCTCACCGCGGGCCTCGTCGTACCGGCCGTCCGGCAGCAGCTCCTGTCGGATGTGACCATCCGCGGTCACCCACACCCCGACCACGTCGACCTGCTCGCTCTCAACGCTCCCGGCCATGGCGAACTCCTCTCCTCGCACGATGTCGTTCTTTCCGCTCCACCGAGTCTGGGCAGGTCACCGGCCATCAACCAGGACGCGTGCTGCCTGGGCATGGCACACCCAGGCAGCACGCCGAGCCCTCGCCTAGCCTGAACACATGGACGACAATCACCTGGGAGACTTCCTGCGCGCACGCCGCGCCGACCTGCGGCCGGAGGCCGTCGGCGTGGCGAGTTACGGGCCCCGCAGAGTCGCCGGGCTGCGCCGCGAGGAGGTCGCCGTCCTGGCCGGAGTCAACGCCGACTACTACACCCGCCTGGAACAAGGCCGCGAGCGCAATCCCTCAGCCCAGGTGATCGACGCACTCAGCCGCGCACTGCACCTCGACACGGAGGCCCGCGCCCACTTGTACCGGCTGGCCGGGGCCACGCCGAACGATCGGCCCTCCGCTCACGCCACCGAGCACGTGAGCCCCGCGCTGCGACAGCTGATGGACGGCTACCCGAACACTCCGGCGTTCGTCATGAACCGGACCCTGGACCTCCTCGCCGCCAACGCCCTGGCCGATGCCCTCTACGCCCCGTTCGATCGGGCGGACAACCTGGCCCGCATGACCTTCCTCGACCCCGCAGGGCGCAGTTTCTACACGGACTGGGACCGGGCAGCACAGGCCGCCGTCGCCAATCTCCGTGAGGCCACCGGCTTCGAGCCGGACAACCCACGGCTGCGTGAACTCGTCCGCACCCTCACCGAGAAGAACGCGGACTTCAACCGTCTCTGGAGTGCCCACACCGTGCGTGGCAAGACCCAGGACGCCAAACACTTCCTCCACCCGGACGTCGGCCCTCTCACCCTCACCTACCAGGCTTTCGACGTACGCGACGCCCCCGGGCAGCAGCTCGTCATCTACCACGCGGAACCGGGTAGCCCCAGTGCCCAGTCCCTCGATCTGCTCGGCTCCATCCACGCCACCCGCCGGGGGTCCGCCCCTCGGCCCCACCGCTGACCTGCCGACGGAACAGGGCTTGGCTCTTCGGCTTGGCCGCCGTCCTACGTGTGCGACTTCGTGGAAGCCGTAGCAACTGGTGGCCGGAGCACGGGAACTGCAGCAGCGTTCTCTCTCAGGTGCGCGTGCGCCGCTGCCCGCATCCGGTCGGAGGCGTGCGGATCGCACCGTGCCATGTGCACCGGAACCGGTTCACTCCGAGGGCTGGCTCTCGTTGTCGTCCTGGAGCATGTGGCGACGTTCCTGTTCGCGCTTGGAGTAGGCGGCGGCCCGAATCGCCTCGTCGCTTTCCAAGCCCGAGCCCAGTGCGCCGCCCACGGTGGCGGTCGAAGCGACGAACCAGGACAGCGTCAAGTATTCCGTGGTGTCCAGCGGGCTTCGCGTCAGTGAGGCGAACACCCGGTCGTTGAGGATGAACAGCGCCCATACCAAGTTGATGGCCATCAAGCCCACGTAGCAGACGAGCACCCCGATCCCCACGGTCACGACTGTCGAGGTGTTGTAGAGCCTCGTCCTCTGTTTCTCCTCCGGCGAATTCCCCGATGAGCGATGCCACAGTTGGGCGTCCACGATCAGCCAGCCGATCATGATCGCGACGGATCCGACCGTGGCGATCACAAGACGTGGCACGCTCAGAGCCTCGGCCAGGCTCCAGACAGTGGAGTTCACGGTGGCGACAGCTCCGGTGGCGAGCGCGGCGGCCAACGCCTTCGACAAGCCCGGCACCAGCCGCCACGGCCGGTTGGCACGGACCATTCCGATGAGAACGCGCACGAAACCCCGCGGGCCGCTGACGACGTACCGCCGATCGGCGTCCTCCTCCTTGCTGACCGGGCTGGGGTGGACCGGTGCGAGACGACCGGCAAAGGGCGTCGGCGGCGACTGACTTCGCGCGGATTCCTCCCCCTCGGTCGCCTGTGAGTCAGCCAGGCCGAGCACGGCTTCTTCCACCGCCCGACGGGCTCTCGTCTGCAGGCGCAAGCCCCCCAGCGACGGAAGGGACAGCAGCGCCACGCTGTGCTCGTGACTTACTTCTACCGCCAACGTGTGCCCGTGGGTGTGCAGGGGAAGATCGGTGAGGGCCACGACGATGTCCCAGCTCTCGGCGCTCGCGCGGTCCTTGATCCGGCGCATCAACGTGGGCGGATCCTCGCTCCCCGAGGTGAAGGGCTCGCTGATCACCTCGACGTCGAAGCGTCGCCCCTGGCCTGACTTGCCGGCGAGGCGAGCGGGTAGTACCCGGGCCATGCGCTGCGCGATCTCCGTCGGGGCGTCCGGATCCGCCAGGAGAGCCACGACCGTAACGCTCATGGACGACCCCGCATGTCTGAACCCCTCACATCGGCTGCCCCCGAGAGCGCACGTATCCACAGGATGCCCCGGAGGTAGCGTGACGCCGAAGTGACACGCTCTCCCGAACGCGCGGTAGCCGTGTTCTCCAAGGCGGGAACGTCAGGACACGAGCCGGCCCGCCATCGGCCGAGGCCCCTCGGGGCCCGCTGTGCGGATGAGGTTGCCCGCCCTTTCCCGGTGTTCGTGTACCAGGCGGATCGCCATGGCGCCCTCACCTGCCGCCGAGGCCACCCGTTTGACCGAGCCGCTTCTGACGTCGCCGGCGGCGAAGACCCCGGGGAGGCTGGTCTCCAGCAGCAGTGGACCACGGCCGAGCGAGTCCCACCGGGTGGCCTCGGCGGCCGCTTGGGCGTCCGCGCCGGTGAGGACGAAGCCCTTCTCGTCCAGGGCCAGCTCGCCCCTGAGCCAATCCGTGTGCGGCCGGGCCCCGATGAACACGAACAGTGCCGCGGCCCGCAGTTCGCGGCGCTCCCTGCTGGCGTTGTTCTCCACGGTCAGCGACTCCAGCTTCTTCTCCCCGCTCACGCCCCGGACTTCGCTTTTGAGCAGTACCTCGATCTTCGGGTGCCGTTCCACCTGGTCCACCAGGTAGCGCGACATGTCCGCGTTGAGGTCACCGCCCCGGACGAGCAGGTGGACCCTGGGGGAGTGGTTCGCGAGGAACAGCGCCGCCTGCCCGGCGGAGTTCCCGCCGCCGACCACGGCTACCGGATCCGCCTTGCAGAGACTGGCCTCATGGACGGTCGCGGCGTAGTAGACACTGATGCCCTCCAGGCGGTCGATGCCGGGCACATCGAGCCTGCGATACCACACGCCCGAGGCGAGCACCACGGCCTTCGCTCGCGCCTGGGACCCGTCCGTGAAGGCGATGATGTACTCATCGTCCTGCGGGGTGAGGCCGTTGACCTGGGCCGGCACCATGAGGCGAGCACCGAACTTGTGGGCCTGGAGCACCGCGCGTTCGACGAGTTCACCCCCGGAGATGCCCGAGGGGAAGCCAAGGTAGTTCTCGATGCGGGATGAGGTACCGGCCTGGCCTCCGGTGGCCACGGCGTCGAGGGCGAGGGTGGCGAGGCCGTCGGAGGCACCGTACACGGCGGCGGCCAGGCCCGCGGGGCCCGCACCGACCACCAGCACGTCGCACCGCCCGGCCTTTGGCGAGGGGGCGGGCAGGCCGATGAGCCGGGCGAGGTCGGCGTTGCTGGGATTGCGCAGCACCCGCTCGCCCTTCCAAAGGACCACCGGGGTCTCCTCGGGGGAGATGGAGAACCGGCGCAACAGCGCCTCGGCCTCCTTGTCTTTCTCCAGATCCAGCCAGCGGTGGGGCAGCCGGTTGCGGGCGGCGAACTCACGCAGCCGCAGCGTGTCCGGTGAATAGCACGAGCCCAGGATGCGGAATCCGGCGCCGATGCCGATGAGCAGGTACCGGCGGCCCAGAAAGGCGCGGAGGATCAGGTCGCCCAGGACGGGGTCGCGGCCCACCAGGTCACGCTGCCGCTCCACGGGGATGGCCAGGATCTCGCCCGCCTCGCGCACCACGGCGGTTTCGAACGCCACCTCGCCCTCCAGCAGCCCGAGTTCCCCCAAAAACCGGCCGGGTCCATGCACCGCCACCGTGCGTTCCTCGGGCCCGCCGTGGTCCTGGAGGATCTCGACGGTCCCGTCGAGGATCGCGAGGAACTCCCGGGACGGCTCGCCCTCGCGGTACAGCACCTCGCCCTCGGTGGTACTTCGGCGCTCACCGTGCGCGGTCAGCTCCTGGAGTTGCTCCGGTGCAAGGCGCGGGAACGCCCCATAGCGGTCCGGTGTCTCATGGACCGGGTCCTGCCGCTGCTCGGCGGTGCTCATCAGACCGGGGCCTCGTCGACGTAGCACCAGCGCCAGTGCTCTCCCGGCTGGAAGGACTGCACGATGGGGTGGCCCGCGCTGTTCGCGTGCCGCCTGGCGTGCTTGAGGGGCGAGGAGTCGCAGCAGCCGACGTGCCCGCACGTGAGGCAGAGCCGCAGGTGCACCCACGGGGAATGCTCCCGGAGGCACTCCTCGCAGCCCTGCGGGGTACGCGGTGTCACGGGGTGCACCATCTTCAGATGCGGGTCGGGAATAGTGGCCATGAGGTTTTTCCTTCCGTGAACGTGACTGGTGAGCCAGTACCTGTGGTGTTTTTGTGCACCCGCGTGCGCAGCTTCGGTGCGGGCGGCACCGGCTTATCGTGTTCACCCGTCCGCAGTGCGTTGCGGCCTGTCGGCCATGGCCTGCTCGACCCATGAGCGCAGGACCGGCGCGGGTGCCGCGCCGGCCTGCCGGGCGACCGTCTCGCCCCGGTCCAGGACGAGCAGGGTCGGTACGGCCTGCACCTCGAACCGCTGGCTGAGCCGTGGGTTCTTGTCGACGTCGACCTTGACGAGCTTGATCTGTCCGGCGAGGTCGCGGGCGACCTGTTCGAGGGCCGGGCTGACCATGCGGCAGGGCCCGCACCAGGTCGCCCAGAGGTCGACGACGACGGGCATCGTGGCTTGCTCGACGACCTCGGTGAAGTCGTCGTCGCCCGCGTCGGCGATCCAGGGCAGGGGTCGCTTGCAGCGGCCGCAGTTGGGGCGTCCCTCGGCGGCGACCGGAATCCGGTTGCCTTGCCCGCAGTGGGGGCAGGTCACCGCCGTCGTCCGGCTGGTATTCATGCCGCCACCGCTTCCTCGGCCGCATCCTGGTGCTCGTAGGTCACTGCTAGCTCTCCGTGCTGGGCGTCGACGCGGATCGTCGCGCCGTCCTGAACGTCGCCGCGCAGCAGGGCACGTCCGACCAGGGTCTCGACCTCGTGGGAGATGTAGCGCCGCAGCGGCCGGGCCCCGTATACCGGGTCGTAGCCCTGGTGGGCTATCAACTCGCGTGCCGCGTCGGTGAGGTCGACGGTGATGCGGCGTTCGGCGAGCCGCCGTCGCAGTTCGTCGAACTGCAGGTCCACGATCCGCTCGATCTGCCGCTCACCGAGCGGCCTGAACAAGACGATGTCGTCGACGCGATTGAGGAACTCGGGGCGGAAGTGTCCGCGCAGCTCACCCATCACCCGGGCGCGGGCGTCCGGCTTGATCTCACCCTCGGCGGTGGCGCCGTCCAGGAGGTGCTCGGAGCCGATGTTGGACGTCATGATGATCACGGTGTTGCGGAAGTCGACGGTGCGGCCCTGCGCGTCGGTGATGCGGCCGTCATCGAGGATCTGCAGCAGGGTGTTGAAGACGTCGGTGTGCGCCTTCTCGATCTCGTCGAACAGCACCACCGAGTACGGCTTGCGGCGTACGGCCTCGGTGAGCTGGCCGCCTTCCTCGTAGCCGACATATCCGGGTGGGGCGCCCATGAGGCGGCTGACGGTGTGCCGCTCCTGGTATTCACTCATGTCGAGGCGGACCATGTTCTCCTCGGAGTCGAACAGGGCCCGGGCGAGGGTCTTGGCCAGTTCCGTCTTTCCGACGCCGGTGGGGCCGAGGAAGATGAACGAGCCGATGGGGCGGCGTGGGTCGCGGATGCCGGAGCGGGCGCGGATGATGGCGTCGGCGACGAGCTTGACGGCCTCGTCCTGGCCGATGACGCGCTCACGCAGGATCTCGTCGAGGCGCAGCAGTTTGTCGCGCTCACCCTCCTGGAGGCGGGTGACGGGGACACCGGTCCAGGCGGCGACGATCTCGGCGATCTCCTCCTCGGTGACGACCTCGCGCAGGAGCCGGTTCTGGCCTTGCTTGGCGGCCAGTTGTTCCTCCTCCGCGGCGAGCCGGCGCTCCAGGTCCTGGAGGCGCCCGTAGCGCAGTTCGGCGGCGCGGTTGAGGTCGTAGGCACGTTCGGCCTCTTCCGCCTCGTGGCGGACCTGCTCCAGTTCCTGGCGCAGTTCCTGCACGCGGCGGATCGCCTGGCGTTCGGCCTCCCACTGGGCGTGTTTGGCGTCGGCCTCGCCGCGCAGGTCGGCCAGTTCCTTACGCAGCTCCTCCAGGCGGGTCTTGCTGGCGGGGTCGGTTTCCTTGGACAGGGCCGCCTCCTCGATCTCCAGGCGGGTCACCCGGCGCGTGATCTCGTCGAGTTCGGCGGGCATCGAGTCGATCTCGGTGCGCAGTCGGGCGCAGGCCTCGTCGACGAGGTCGATGGCCTTGTCGGGCAGGAACCGGTCGGTGATGTAGCGGTGGCTGAGGGTGGCTGCGGAGACCAGCGCGGTGTCCTGGATCTTCACGCCGTGGAAGACCTCCAGGCGTTCGCGCAGTCCGCGCAGGATGGAGATGGTGTCCTCCACGCTCGGCTCGTCGACCAGGACCTGCTGGAAGCGGCGTTCGAGGGCGGCGTCCTTCTCTATGTGCTTGCGGTACTCGTCCAGGGTGGTGGCGCCGATCATGTGCAGTTCGCCGCGCGCGAGCATCGGCTTGAGCATGTTGCCCGCGTCCATGGCCCCTTCGGCGGCGCCGGCCCCGATGACGGTGTGGAGTTCGTCGACGAAGAGCAGGATGTGTCCCTGGGCGGCCTTGACCTCGTTGAGCACGGCCTTGAGGCGTTCCTCGAACTCACCGCGGTACTTGGCGCCGGCGACCAGTGAGCCCATGTCGAGGGCGAACACGATCTTGTCGCGGAGGCCTTCGGGCACGTCACCGCGGACGATGCGCTGGGCGAGACCCTCGACGATGGCGGTCTTGCCGACGCCGGGGTCGCCGATGAGGACGGGGTTGTTCTTGGACTTGCGGCTGAGGATCTGGGTGACACGGCGGATCTCGGCGTCGCGGCCGATGACCGGGTCGAGACTGCCGGCCTTGGCCTCGGCGACGAGGTCGCGGCCGTACTTCTCCAGGGCCTCATAGGCCACTTCGGGGTTGGCGGAGGTGACGCGCTGGTTGCCGCGGACCTGGGTGAGCGCACCGAGGAACGTGTCCCTGGTGACGCCCGCCTGGTTGAGGAGTCGTCCGGCGGCGGTTGCCGAGCCCTCTTCGGACAGGGCGAGCAAGAGGTGCTCCACGGACACGTACTCGTCCTTGAGGCGCTTTGCCTCCCGTTCGGCGGTATCGAGCAGGCGGGCCAGGCGCTGAGTGACGAAAACCTGGCCGGGACCCGCGCTGGAGCCGGTGACCTTCGGGCGGCGGGACAACTCCTCGCGCACGGTCTCGCGCAGTTCCTCCGGCTGCGTGCCGGCCTGTTGCAGCAACCGCGGGATCAGACC
Organism: Streptomyces sp. NPDC054872; assembly: GCF_053610705.1. Classification (NCBI taxonomy): domain Bacteria; kingdom Bacillati; phylum Actinomycetota; class Actinomycetes; order Kitasatosporales; family Streptomycetaceae; genus Streptomyces; species Streptomyces sp. NPDC054872. The sequence continues at coordinate 58,317 of NZ_JBSGYY010000049.1, forward strand.
GTCCTCCTGATCGAGTAGTGCGAGCAGCAGGTGTTCCCCGTCGACCTCGGTCTGCCCCATCCGGACGGCCGCGTCCTGGGCCTCCTGGAGGGCTTCCTGGGATTTTTGGGTGAGCCGGTTCATGTCCATGGGGGTGTTTCACTCCTCGTGGCGCGGCCTCGCAGGGCGGCTTCGAGCAGGCTGATGCGATCGAGCAGGTCGAGCACCAGGCCGATGGATGCGTAGTTGAGGCAGAGTCCGGAGCGCAGCCGCTGGATACGGGCGAGGACCGCCGGGGCCGCGGGGTCGAACGCCAGGTTCCCCGCGCCGTCGCGCTCGGCGTCGACCAGACCGAGGGCGACGAACCGGCGGATCAGATCAGGATGGAGGCCCGAGCGACGGGCCACGGCGTGCAGGGAGAGTCGGGGAACGGGCACGAGCGCGTACCGGACAGCCGTCGAGAGGGGGACGTCGGCGCTCGTCCGCACCGGACGGGCGCCCATGCCGGCCCGGCCCATGCCTGCCGCTCCCGCGGATCGATCGTTCATGGCGTCCTCCTGGGGTCGAACGAGGAGGCCGCGGCGAGCTCCTCGAACAGGTCACGCTCCCGGTCGCTGAGGGTGGGTGGCACCACGACGCGGAGTTCCGCGTACAGGTCGCCGTTCGCGCCGCGCGGGTTCGGCATGCCCTCGCCGCGCAGCCGCAGCCGACGGCCGCTGGAGGAGCCCGCGGGAACGGTGACCTTGGCCGTGCCGCCGCCGGGGGTGGGCACCGGCACGGTCGCCCCCAGGGCCGCCTCCCAGGGGGCGACGGGGACCTGGAGGTGCACATCGCGTCCGTCCAGCCGGAACCGGGGGTGGGGCTTGATGCGGACGCGCAGGTAGAGGTCGCCTCCGGGAGCTTCACCACTGCCCTGGCCGCCCTCGCCCGCCAGCCGGATGCGCTGCCCGTCGGTGACGCCCGGCGGGACATGGACCTCGTAGCGCCGCGGCTGCCCGGTGGGGCCGGCGAGTGTGACGGTGCGCCGGCCGCCTTGGTACGCCTCCTCGACGGTGAGCGGCAGTTCGGCCTCCTGGTCGGCTCCCGGTACACCGGAGCGGGCGGCGCCCGCTCCGAAGAGCGAGCCGAGCAGGTCCTCGATGTCGACCCCCTCCGCTGCGAAGTCGTCGCCGAAGCCGCCGGTGTACCGCACGCGTGGACCGCCCGCTCCGGCGGTCCTACGGGCGCGGGGGCCGGCGCCTGCTCCGGCCGCGACCCGTTCGTCGAAGTCTTCGGGGATCTTGCGGAAGTCCTCGCCGAAGCGGTCGTAGCGGGCCCGGGTCTTGGGATCCGACAGGACGCTGTGCGCCTCGTTGAGGTTCTTGAAGCGTTCCTCCGCCCCCGGGTCCTTGTTGACGTCGGGGTGGTACTTGCGGGCGAGCTTGCGATATGCCTGTTGGATCTCGTCCTGGCTGGCGGTGCGGGGCACGCCCAGCACCTCGTAGAAGTCCTGTGCCATGGCCGGTCACTCCCGCTTCGCGACAGTGACGGCGGCGGGCCTGAGCTGGCGCTCTCCGTCCCCGTAGCCGGGGCGCAGTACCTCGACGACGGTGCCCGGCGGGGCGTCGGGGTCCTGGACGACGCCGACCACCTCGTGCTGGGCCGGGTCGAAGGCGACGCCGGTCTCGGCGTGCCGCGGGTAGCCGAGCAGTTCGAGGACGTTCACCGCCTGGTCGCGGACCGCCCTGACGCCCTCCACGACCGCGCCCGCCTCGGCGCCGGCATGGCTCAGGGCGAGTTCGAGGTTGTCGAGGACGGGCAGGAAGGCGGCGGCCGTGCGGGAACGCTCGACCGTCCGCTCCCGTTCCAGTTCCTTGGCGTGGCGCTTGCGCAGGTTGTCGAGGTCGGCGAGCGCGCGCCGCCAGCGGTCCTCCAGTTCCTGGAGCTCGGCCGCATACGCGTCCTCGGACGGTGCGGGGCCGCCGGCGGAGTCGGGGCCGGGGTGCTCGTCCGTGGCAGGTCCCTGCCCTGTCGGCGGGCCCGATCGCGGAAGGCTGCCGGGGGGAGGGCGCACAGCGTCCTCGGAAGCCGGATCGGTTGGCTCGGGCACGGCCGGGCCGGGTTCCCTGGGATGGATCGGCATGGCGGTACCTCAGTTCTTGTCGAACTCGGCGTCGATGACGTCGTCGTCACCGCCACCGCTGCTCTGGCCGGCCTCGGTAGCGCCGCCTCCGGTGGCCTCCTGGCCCGGACCGCCCGTGGCGGCGGCGCCCTGATGGGCCGTCAGCCCGGCAAGCACCTGCTGGAGTTCGGAGCTCAGGGGCCGCACGCGCTCCACGCCGGCCTCTTCCTTGACCGCTGCCCGGGCGTCGGCGACGAGCATCTCGGCGCGTGCCTTCTCGTGTCCCGGCGCTGCGTCGCCCAGTTCGGCGAGGCGCTTCTCGACCTGGTAGGCGACGGCGTCGAGCTCGTTGCGGGCATCGACGGCCTCGCGCAGTGCCTGGTCCTGGCCCTGGTTGCGCTCGGCCTCCTGGACCATGCGTTCGACCTCGCTGCGGTCCAGGTTGGAGCTCTCGCTGATGGTGATGCCCTGTTCCTTGCCGGTGTCCCGGTCGCGGGCCGTGACGTTGAGGATGCCGTTGGCGTCGATGTCGAAGGTGACCTCGACCTGTGGTTCGCCCCGCGGCGCGGGCCGGATGTCGGTGAGCTGGAACCGGCCGAGCACCCGGTTGTCGGCGGCTCGTTCACGCTCGCCCTGGAGGACCACCACATCGACGGCGGGCTGGTTGTCCTCGGCGGTGGAGAAGGTCTCGGAGCGGCGCACGGGGATGGTGGTGTTCCGCTCGATGATCTTCGTCATCACGCCGCCGCGTGTCTCGACACCCAGCGACAGGGGCGTGACATCGAGCAGCAGGACGTCCTTGACCTCTCCCTTGAGCACCCCGGCCTGGATCGCGGCACCCAGGGCCACGACTTCATCGGGGTTGACGCTCATGTTGGGGTCCTTGCCGCCGGTCAGCCGGCGCACAAGGCTCTGGACAGCGGGGATGCGGGTGGAGCCGCCGACGAGGATGACCTCGTCGATGTCGCTCTCGCCGACCTTGGCGTCGCTCATGGCCTGTTGGACAGGCCCCAGGCACCGCTCCACCAGGTCGCTGGTGATCTGCTCGAAGGTCGACCGCATGATCGAGTCGGTCAGGTGCTTGGGACCCGAAGCGTCGGCCGTGATAAACGGCAGGCTGACTTGGGTCTGGGTGACCGAACTGAGCTCGGTCTTGGCCTTCTCCGCCGCCTCGAACAGTCGTTGCAGCGCCTGCGGGTCCTGGCGCAGGTCGATGCCGTTCTCCTTCTGGAAGCCGTCCGCGAGGTGATCCACCAGACGCCGGTCGAAGTCGTCTCCGCCCAGGTGGCTGTCGCCGGCGGTGGAGCGCACCTCCACCACGCCGTCGCCGACGTCGAGGATGCTCACGTCGAAGGTGCCGCCGCCCAGGTCGAAGACGAGCACGGTCTCGTGCTCCTTCTTGTCCATGCCGTACGCGAGGGCGGCCGCTGTCGGCTCGTTGATGATCCGCAGCACCTCGAGGCCCGCGATCCGACCGGCGTCCTTGGTGGCGGTGCGCTGCGCGTCGTTGAAGTAGGCGGGCACCGTGATGACCGCCTCGGTGACCCGTTCGCCGAGCTGCTTGGAGGCATCGTCGGCGAGTTTGCGCAGCACCTGCGCGCTGATCTCCTCAGGCGCGTACAGCTTGTCGCGCACCTCGAAGCGGGCCGCGCCGCCGTCGCCCTCGACGACGTCGTACGCCACCGCCTTTGCCTCGTCGGAGATCTCGTTGAAGTGCCGGCCGATGAACCGCTTGGCCGAGTAGATGGTGCCCTTGGGGTTGAGGATCGCCTGGCGCCGGGCCAGCTGGCCCACCAAGCGCTCGCCGGTATCCGTGAAGGCCACCACGGACGGTGTCGTGCGGTTGCCCTCGCTGTTGGGCACGACGGATGGTTCGCCGCCCTCCCACACGGCGATCACCGAGTTGGTGGTGCCCAGGTCGATTCCCACTGCCTTAGCCATGAGGAACTCCTCCTGGTACGGCGGCTCGCGCCGTCTCTTGGGGTCACGTGTCAGGTATGGGTGGATTCACTGCCGTGCTCGACGGCGCGTTCGTCAGCCATACGGTCTCGTCGGCGATTGCCTTGGCTCCATGAAGACCTGGTCCCGGCTCGACTTCTTGAGGTGAGCGAGGCGAGCCTCGGCGGACGCCCGGCAGGGCATGCAGCAGCATGCCGGACGGTGCGCCGACGATCGCTCCGAAGATGCGTTTGTACAGGCGAGGAGCCGGGCGGGGGCGACGCGGTCAAGCCGGGTCACAAGGCCGACCGGCCAGCCGATCGGGACACCCGATAGCGCACCGCTCGCTGCTCCCTGAAGGGGGCCCGGGCGCTGCTGTGGTTCATCCGATCGCTCACCTGTTTCGTCGTGCACATGTTCGGATTGGCGATTGCCGCTTCCTCCACGGTCACCCCGCGGTCAGGGCGGCGGTCGGTCGGGCAGTGCGCCAGACGTCCAGCTGCACCATGTACGGGCAACCGTCCTGCGGCACTGCGCTGTCATCGCCCATCCCTTCCTGTCTGTGCGCGCGACGACTTTCGAACACACCCCAGGGTGTCGAGCCGGGTGGCTCCACGCCTGGGCCCGGCAAGTCAGAAATGCACGGTTCTGGTCACCCTGGGAGTATCAGAGGAACAAAATGCGAAGATTTCGGATTAGCTCGTCCGCGAGGGGGTCGCGGTAACACTGCTTGCCTCCGGACGGCTCGGGCGAACGGAGCGAGCCCATGGCTGACAGCCGGGCGCACCACCGATACCGCAGGGGGCCTGCTCGTGGGGGCAGCATTCCGCGGCGCAGCTCTAGGTGGCCCCCCACAGCCGCGCGGAAAGGGCCCCGCCCACACACTCGGATCTCTCCCGGTCACGCCCTCCACGAACTGACGGTGCTTTCCCGCGTTCTGCTCGGTACGCCTGATGAAGGCGAGATCCTGCGCCTCGCCATGGTTCACATAGCCGCCGCAGGGCCGTACAGAGCCGAGGCGGGGTATCTCAAAGTGGATGGTGAACTGGTCCTCAGCCCGACGGCCGGGCCGGTCCATGGCTTGGGCATGAGCCGACGAGTGCGGGAGCTGGCGGGGGAAGATGGCCCCATACGCGTACCCGGCAGGCGCTGGGGGCGAGCCCTGGGACTGCGCGGGACTGAGGGACTCCACGGCTACCTCGTGGTGACGGCCCGCTCCCGGCCCACTCGGGCGGAGCGCTCCCTGCTCGCCACACTCATCCGGCACACAACTGCAGCTCTTTCCATTGCCTTTGCGCACCGCCGCCAACGCGAGGAAGCGCTGGAGTTGCACCGGGTGCGGGAGGAGTGCGCAGCCCTCCAGCGGCAGCTGATCTCCGTCGTGGCCGAGCTGGGGTACCAGCGGGCCGTTCACGCGCTCATGGCCGACATCGCCGCCTCGGGTGGCGGCGAGGAAGCCGTCACCCGCGCACTGCACGACCTCACCGGACTCCCCGCACTGGTCGAGGACCGCTTCGGGCGACTCAGGGCCTGGACCGGACCCGACCGCCCCGACCCTTACCCGGAACCGGACCCCATACGCCAGGACGAAATGCTGCACGCCGTCGCCCGGGAGGCCGGGCCGGTACGGATAAAGAACCGGCTGATCACTCTGGTCCGCCCGCACAGCGAGGTCCTGGGCGTGCTGGCCCTGGTCGATGCCGGGGGAGAGGCCGACGAGCACACCATGCTCGCGCTGAACTTCGCCGCGACGTCGCTCGCCCTGGAACTCACGCACCTGCGCAATCTGGCCGAAGTGGAGCTGAAGCTGCACCGCGAGCTGGTCGATGACCTCTTGGCAGGGACGGATAACACGAGCGCCTACGCCCGGTCTGAGGCACTCGGACACGACCTGCACCGTAGCCACTACGTCGTCGTGGTGCAGTGGTCGAACCGGGACCCGGCCCCCTTCACACAGACCGTGGGCAAGGCGGCCTCTGCCGTGGGTATGCGCTCCTTGCTGACCCGACGCTCCGACCACGTAGTCATGATCACTGACGACAGGCCGCCCGCCGACGCCTTGTACGAGGCGCTCGCCAAGGAGACCGGGACACCAGCTGGGGCGATCGGGGTGAGCGCCCTTTGCGACTCTCCGGACGACATCCCCCACCGCTACCGAGAGGCTCAGCGCGCCCTTGAAGTGCGCCGTCACTCCTGCGACCACAACGGCACGACGTTCTTCGACAAGCTCGGCCTCTACCGCATCCTGGGACCTGGCAACGACCACCGCCAACTGGAGACGTTCGTCGACGAGTGGCTCGGGCAGCTCATCGACTACGACCGCCACAATCACACGGCCATGGTGGAAACCCTGTCCCGGTACTTCGACTGCGGTGGCAACTACGACGAGACCGCCAAATTCCTTCGCATTCACCGCAGCACGCTGCGCTACCGACTCCAACGCATCCGCGACATCAGCGGCAACGACCTCGCGAACGTCGACGACCGGCTCAACCTGCAGGTGGCGACCCGGGTATGGAAGAACGTGCTGGGTTTCCCCGACTGAAGCCCTGCAGGAACTGCTGTGCGTGACGCGGCAGCTGGCCGGGCTGTCCCGTCACAGGAGCGCCCGACCAGCGGCATCACCCACGTCACGCCCCCTACAACCGGGTCATATACAGGGTGTCCGAGGGTGTCACGCCGTAGCGTTGACGATAGGCGGCGGCGAACCTGCTGCGGTGTGGGAAGCCCCAGCGGTAGGCGACATCAGTCACGGTCACCTGCCCCGGTTCCTTCGAGCGCAGCTCCTCATGAGCACGGGTCAGCCGTATCCGGCGCAGATAGTCCATGGGGGACATCCCCACGTGCTGGCGGAACCCCTGCTGCAGTTGCCGGATGCCCACCCCGGAGGTCTCGGCGAGGGACGTGATGGTGAACGGATGCTCCGGGTGCGCCTCCATGGCGTCGATGGCGCGCTTGACCGGGGCAGGACGGCTGGGAGGCACCGGCCGCGCCAGTACTTCGCGATAAGGGTGATCAGCCGCCAGCAGCAGCCCGATCACCACTGCCTCGTGCAGACGCTCGGCTATGAGCTCCTGGCCGATGAGCCCCTGGGACGTCTGCGCATCTGCCGCCGCCATCCGGACCAGTTGGGCCCAGCTGCGCCCGGGGCCGTGAGAAACGTCCATGGAGGGTTTCAGACGAAGGGGCAACTGGATCGGGGCGTCGAGTAGTCGCTCCAACTGGAGCTCCAGTTCAGGGCGTTCGATCTTGACCGCGAGAAGCCGGCAATCACCGCTCCACCGGTCCAGCACCGTGTTGTGGCGGGGCTGGAAGACAGCGGCTTCATGCACGGTCGCCAGCAGCGGATCGAGGCGCCCCTGGTGCCACGCCATGGACCCGGACAGCGGCAGATCGACGTGGTAGGCACCCAGCTCGCCGAAGCGCATACACAGATCTGCGCCGAACTGCAGAGTACCGAGCGTCACACGCCGGAGCCTGCTGACCGCGAAGTGCCCGTTGAGCGCGGCTGATGGCTGGAGCAGGTCGACGACGTTGGAGTAGAAGTTTTGCCGGATGACCTGGCGGGCCTCGTCCAGGTCGTGGGTGCGGACCTGGACCGGCTGGGCGAATTCGGCTCGGAGGGCCGAAACCTGGTGCATGTTCCCCTCGCTCCTCGGGCGGGCCATCGGCTTGCTTGTCTCATGCCCGACCACCGGGGCGCAGGCCCGAGGTCGTGACGTCCGTTGATGGAGTTGATCGGGGGACACCCAGAGTGGATGGCGGGCGCCGGGGCCGCGTGGAATGTTAGATCAACACCTGCTGCGGCCGAGGTGTTGGGTCGACACGTCAACCCAGCTCACCCTGTGCGCAAGACGTCAGCGATCTCGTAACGGGCGGTCCGGTCCTTTGCCAGGAGTACGCCCGCAGACCAGCATCGACGCGGCCGGCCGGGGCGAAACCAACGGAGCCACGCCGTCCCACCAGACCTCACTCACAGAATCGTTCGGCACCCGTAGAAGTCTGCCCCTCCATCGACCAAGCCCCTCACCGAACTCAGGGCGCAACGATCAATCAGCTGCGTTTACAGGATCGCTGCATGTGTTAACCGGATCACGCACTCAGGTCGCAGAACCTAGCCTTCACGTGGGCAACTGCCCTTCCGTAGTACTGGCCGACGGGGTGCCGCTCGGCGATGCTGCGGCCGACGTCCTTGGTGCCCGGACCCCGCACTCAGGACGCCGCGGGCATCGAAGCGCGTCAGGGTCTGGGCACGCTGCAGGCGGGCGAGATCGTCCATCGACCAGAAACGCAGCCGACGCACGAAGCTCTCGGGGTGTGGGGATGCTGGGTGCTGACCTGAGTGATGTCTCAGTGATCTGCCCCCTGGCTTCTGGATACTGGCTGGCGTCGCAGTCGATCTGGTCTGCTTCCGACGTTTCGAGTTGGGCTAGTGGAAGAGCTCGCAAGGGGTGGCCATGCACGATGACCGCATGGACGTGACCGCCGAGATCGTGGCGGCCCTGCTCCGAGAACAGTTCCCTCAATGGAGCTGCAAGTCGATCCGACTCGTGTCGTTCACCGGGACGGTCCACGCCATCTTCCGCATCGGCAACGACCTCTCGGCGCGGGTCTGTCATCGCACTACGATCAGGGTTTTCGCGCGCGAGTCAACATCAAGCGGGTCGTGTCCCGCGAGGTGGTGCAGCGAATCGGCCGCACTCCGGATACGCCGACTTGTCCCCGAGCCGTATCGCTACCACGCGGCGATGACCGCGCCCGGAATCGGGCACATGCCCCCGCCCCGCCCCCCGTCGGATGCGTTCCTGCCGTCGTCATGGGATCGCGCAGGAGGACGAGCGATCCGTTGTAGGTCGGGCGGTTGCGTAGGTGGCCGAAGGCTTCGTCCCAGGCGCCCGAGCCGAGGGCGCGGCGCAAGGAGATGTCGAAGTCCTGGCGGGCGCGGTCGTCAATGAAGCTCCACGCGGAGCAGGATTGACGGGCGGCGGGATTGAGGAGGAGTTCGGGGCGGCCGTAGTACGCCTCGTTGAAGCCGTCGGTGCAGTCCCATGGGATGGGGACGTACTGGATGGAGGTGGGGCCGCCGAGCGCGTTAGCGAGTCGGTCCAGGGGCGGGTAGCGACGGGCTTCGGTCTCCAGGACATCGGGGGCGTATTCGTAGAGCCAGAAGTCGCGCACGCGCGCGGGGTCGCAGGTCAGTACGGCTACGGGGCCGCGGGTGACGCGGCGCATCTCGCGCAGCCCGGCTTCGACATCGGACCACTGGTGGACGCTGAAGAGGGTCATCGCGGCGTCGAACTGCCCGTCGGCGAAGGGGAGGTCCTCGGCGACGGCGTCGATGGCGGTGGCGAGCTGGGCAGGACGCTGGGCGCGCATCGCCAAGGAGGGCTCGACCGCGGTGATCGTGTGCGCCGCGACCTCGTACGATCCGGTCCCCGCGCCGACGTTGAGGACCGTGCGCGCGTCGCCGAGGGTTTGGGCGATGACGTGGGCGACGCGCTCGTCGGGGCGGCGAAAGGAGGCGTGGGCGGGGCCGGTGCCCCCGTAGTCGACGTCGCCGACGCTGCCATCGTAGGTGCGCATGACCATAGGGACCTCGCATTTCGGGCCTGGCCGGAGCTGCGGGTTCCGCGCCCCGGACAACGACCACCATTTTGCATCTGCCAGATGGAATCTCATAGCTTCCTGGTGAATGCTTGGCTGATCGGCCAAAGTCTGTGGCATGTGCGTCAACTGGATTGGAGGTTAAGCCGACCTGGGGTCACGCCCGGCCGACTGTTGCCGGTGGCCTCTCGCAGGGCAGGCTGACGGCTTTGGGTGATACGGCGACGAGCTCCGTGATGTCATCGGGAGAGGGCCTCGTGGCAACAAGCGTTCTAATCAAGGTCTGTTGTGCGTCGCCGTGGTGCTGGCGGGTCAGGCGTCGCGGCTGAGTAAGCGCCGCACGTGCGAGCGCCCGACTGATGCTGATGGGTGGTTCGAAGGACCCCATATGTGACGACTTTGGACCCTGCTCGATTTGCCGCCCTCAGGGTGGGATTGCCGTGGTGGATGCGACGGGGTCCCAGCAGTCGTTCCGCGAACGTCATAAGTTCGGGGAACGGCAAGGCGCCACTGTGGCCATGCCACATCCAACGACCTGTGAGGCAGCACCCCATGAGCCTGAGCATCCGGAACCAGATTCCCGGCACCGTCTCCTCCGTCACTGCCGGCGATGCCATGGCGACCGTCAAGGTCCGTCTCGCGGGCGGCCAGGACATCACCGCCGCCATCACCACCGAGTCCGTCAAGGAGCTTGGCTTCGCTGAGGGCTCCGAGGTGAAGATCCTCGTGAAGTCCACCGAGGTTTCCCTGGCCATCGGCAGGGTCCAGGGAGTCTCCATCCGCAACCAGATCGAGGGCACCGTCACAGATATCGCCGTCGGCGGTGCCATGGCGTCCGTCAAGGTCGACGTCCCGGGCGGCGCGCTCACCGCGGCCATCACCAAGGACGCCGTCGCAGACCTGGAGCTGGCCTCCGGCTCCTCCGTTGTCGCGCTCATCAAGTCGACCGAGATCTCCCTCGCCACCATGTGACCCGGCACGGGACTGACACAGCCTGCCGGGCGCCTACCTGAGCGTTCGGTCCTTCGCTCGGGGCGAGTGGTTCTGCGCTTATTCTTGCGCGCATGCAGCGTTACACAATCGGGCAGGCAGCCCGCCTGCTGGGCGTGAGCCCGGATACCGCACGCCGGTGGGCCGACGCGGGGCGCGTGACCACCCACAGGGATGAGGGTGGGCGTCGGCTCATCGACGGGCGGGACCTGGCCGCCTTCTCGGTCGAACTCGCCAAGAACGGTGCTGACGAAGACGCGTCCTACACCTCCGTCCGCAACGCCTTCCCGGGCATCGTGACCGGCGTGAAGCTCGGCGATGTCGCGGCACAGGTAGAGATCCAGGCAGGACCGCATCGACTCGTCTCACTGCTGACTCGGGAGGCCGTGGAGGAGTTGGGCCTTGAAGTCGGCATGGAGGCCACCGCCCGCGTGAAGTCGACCAACGTGCATATCGACCGGACCTGACGCACCAGGCCGCTTCGAACAGCAGGCCCCTCGGGCCACAGCCGCGCGGTGTGAGCACCGCGGGACACGTTGACGATCTCGTCCCCACGAAGCGAAAGCGGCACGCGCTGCACACTGACTCGATGCCACGACGAGATCGACGGTGTCGAACCATGCGTATGGCGGCGCACGGCGGGGGACTCCTGGTCATCTGCGGCATCCACCAGGAGGGCGAGAATGGGGATGGCTTAGACGCCATTTCAGTTGGCGTGATCTTGCGGCAGTCTGGGGTGATGACTGCTGCGCTTGTCGAGCGTATGGCGCCGGAAGACCTGTGGGCGTTGT
>NZ_JBSGYY010000050.1:0-66398 GCF_053610705.1 Streptomyces sp. NPDC054872
GCATTCCCGGGGGGATGCGGGCCACGCGCGCGTAGCGGGCCGGTCGGATCTGCGAACTCAGGTCCACAGCACCGCGATGAAGATGTTCGCGACGGTCAGCAGGCCGACGGCGCCGAACATCCCCTTGTCCACCTTCTCGTCGTCCCGTTTCACGTAGACCAGCGCGAGGATCACGATCAGGACGGCCATCTTGATGCCGATCTTGACGTTGTTGACGGGGTTGTCGTCCGCCTGGTTGAGCCCCACCAGGATCACGCCCGTGACGAGCATCGTGAGCGCGCCGTGCAGCATCGCGGGGTTGAAGCGGGCCGTGCCCTGGCCCATCTGCTTCATCTGGGTGAGGAAGCCGCCCAGGAGGGAGGCGATGCCGATGATGTGCAGGCCGACGAAGAGATGGGTGAGAACGTCCATGGTCCCGGAGCCTAACCGGGGCCATATCACCCCTCCGTAGCCAGGTGGGCCCAGAGCGCCGCATCGGTCACGCGCGCCTCCGAAGGGCTCCCGTCCGGCGGGACGCGCAGTCACTTGGGGTCACCGGACGCCACACTTGCGTCAGTTGCGCACAATCCGTCACCAACGCGTGATGGCCAGGTTTAGCGTCCTTCGTCAGGTGACCGGCTCCCCACCGCCGCCCGGACCCGGGGCGGCTGTCGGCCACCACCGCCGAGAATCCGGCGGCGGTCCGCTCCCCCTGTGCGGGCCGTCGCCGGAACCTTAAGGAGCTCCCTTCGTGGCAGCGCACCGCAAGCCGAGACAGCGCTCGCTCAGTGGCCATACGGCCCGTACCGCCGCCACCATCGCCCTCGCGGGAGCCGCCACAGCCACCGCCTTCGACGGCACCGGGCACGCGGATCCACGGCTCAGCCCGGCCGAGGTGAAGTCCAAGGTCGACGCGCTCTACCGCGAGGCCGAGATCGCCACCGAGAAGTACAACGGAGCCAAGGAGAAGGCCGAGGGCGCCGAGAAGTCCCTGGGCGAGCTGCGTGACGAGGCGGCCCGCAAGACGGAGAAGCTCAACTCGGCGCGCGAAGGGCTCGGTTCGATCGCAGCCGCGCAGTACCGCAGCGGAGGCATCGATCCCGCCGTCCAGCTCGCGCTCTCCTCCGACCCCGACGAGTACCTCGAGCGCGCCGCGATCGCCGACCGCGCGGACAGCCGCCAGGCTGCGGCCGTCAACGGCGTGCGGAAGCAGCTCCGGGAGATCGACCAACTGCGCACCGAGGCCGACGGCACCCTCGCGCACCTCAAGTCCCGCCAGGCGGAGCTGAAGAAGCACAAGAAGACGGTCAACGGAAAGCTCGGCGCGGCCAAGCGGCTCCTGTCACAGCTCACCGCCGACCAGCGCGCGGAGCTCGCGGGCGAGGACAGGGCATCCCGTGACGCGGGCCGTGACGGCCTCCGGGGCGCCCCGGGCAAGGCGCCCAACGCCCGCGCCTCGGCGGCCGTCTCGTACGCCTACAAGGCCCTTGGCAGCCCCTATGTGTGGGGAGCCACGGGACCCGACGCCTTCGACTGCTCGGGGCTCACCCAGGCCGCCTACCGTTCGGCAGGTGTCGGCCTGCCGCGCACGACGTACGCGCAGATCGCCACGGGCGAGCGCGTCCCGCGCTCCCAACTCCAGCCGGGCGACCTGGTCTTCTTCTACCAGGGCATCAGCCATGTGGGCCTCTACGTGGGCAACGGCCAGATGATCCACGCCCCGAATCCGAGCGCGCCGGTCCGCCTCGCACCGATCAGCCAGATGCCGTTCGCGGGGGCGACGCGCGTGGCGTGAGGGGCTCCAGGGCGGCCGGAGGGACCGTGCGGGCCCGCGGGTACTGTCAGGGCCATGCCCCGCCGTACGCTGCCGCCCCCTCCGCCACCTGCCCATCTGCGCACCTGGCCGGACCGGAACGCGCTGCTGTGCGACCGCGGCATGGCCCTGGAAGACCTGCGCCGACGAAGCCTCGGCGTGCACCGCCTCCTGCTGCTCTGGCTGATGGCACTCGGCTGCGTCATCGGCTGGGCACTCCTGGCGGTGCCGCTCGAAATGATCGAGGACCACGATCCGATGGCCTTCGTGATGGGCCCGCTCTGCGCGGTCCTGGGCCTCGGGGCCATCGCGCCCTCGGTCGTGGGGGTCGCCATCGGCATCCGCAACGACCGCAGGCTCCGTGAACTCACCGACAGCTGGCTGGCGTTGGACAGCCACCCGGCGTCGGACTCCGCTCTGCGCTCACCCGGACTCAGCCTCTGCTGGCTCCTCTCGTCCCTCACCGTGTGCGCGCTCGGCCTGTGGGCGTCGTTCGCGGCCGCCGCCTACGCCGAGCCCGGCAGGGACTCGTACAGCGACGTCGTGCTCGGCATGGGAGCGGGCCTCATCGTGTGGCTGACGGGCCTCATCGGCATCACCAAGGCGGTGGGCCACTACCGCTGGGCGATACGGAAGTTGGGCCCCGCCCCGATGGCGAGCGGCGCGCACCGCTGAGCCGGGCCGGGCCGTCGGCCGGGGCCGGCCCGTGGGTCAGACCAGCCGCCGCGCCGTCGCCCACCGCGTCAGCTCGTGCCGGTTGGACAGCTGGAGCTTCCTCAGCACCGCCGAGACGTGCGACTCGACCGTCTTCACGGAGATGAACAGCTGCTTGGCGATCTCCTTGTACGCGTACCCGCGCGCGATGAGCCGCAGCACCTCCCGCTCACGCTGGGTGAGGCGGTCCAGGTCCTCGTCGACCGGGGGCGCGTCGGTCGATGCGAAAGCGTCGAGGACGAACCCGGCCAGGCGCGGCGAGAACACCGCGTCGCCGTCCTGCACCCGGAAGATGGAGTCGACCAGGTCGGTACCGGTGATCGTCTTGGTGACATAGCCGCGGGCGCCGCCGCGGATGACTCCGATGACATCCTCCGCGGCGTCCGAGACGGAGAGCGCGAGGAACCGCACGGGGCTCTCGGCGTCGGACATCAACGGCGCGCAGCGGCGCAGCACTTCGACGCCACCGCCGCCCGGCAGGTGCACGTCCAGGAGCACGACCTCGGGGCGCGTCGTCGTGATCACCGTGACCGCCTGGTCGACGTCCGCGGCCTCTCCGACCACCTCGACGCCGGTGATCGCGGTCCTGCCGATCTCCGCCTGGACGCCCGTGCGGAACATCCGGTGGTCGTCGACGAGGACGACGCGCGCGCGGCGGCCCTCCGGGGCATCGCCCGCGGCGGCACCGGTCGCTTCGGGCGCGTCGGCCGTCGTTTCGGCGGGCTGAGCCGACTCGACCGCACCCTCTGTTCCGCCCCTGGGCCCCACGGGCTCGCTCGCGTCGCTCATGTCGTCGCCGTCCTCTCCATCTCCAGCTCGACTTCCGTGCCGCCCCCCGGCACCGCGCGCAGCCGCGCCGTGCCGCCGTTGCGCTGCATACGGCCGATGATCGATTCTCGTACGCCCATGCGGTCGTCCGGCACGGAATCCAGATCGAAGCCGGGGCCACGGTCCCGGACGGACACGAACACCGTCTCCCCCTCGACTTCGGCGAAGACCTGCACCGCGCCGCCCTCGCCACCGTACTTGGCGGCGTTCACCATTGCTTCCCGCGCGGCCTGCATCTGCGCCGAAACCCGGTCGTCCAGCGGGCAGTCCCCGACTATGACGACCTCGATGGGGACACCGTGCTTGTCCTCCACCTCCGCGGCGTTGCGCCGGACCGCCTCGGCGAGGGTGTCGGGCTCGTCCGCCTCGTCCTTGCCCGTGCCTTCCGGTTTGTAGAGCCATTGGCGCAGGTCACGCTCCTGGGCACGGGCCAGGCGGCGCACCTCTGAGGCGTTCTCGGCGTTGCGTTGGATCAGGGTCAGGGTGTGCAGCACCGAGTCGTGCACATGGGCGGCGACCTCCGCCCGCTCCTGGGCGCGGATACGCATCAGCCGCTCCTCGGAGAGGTCCTGCATCATGCGCACGAGATAGGGGCCGGCGAGCAGCGCGACCCCGACGAGCACCGCGAGCGCGGCCTGCAGCACGGAGCTGAGGTGCGAGGTGGAGCCCTGGAGCACGACGATGCCGGAGACACCGGCGCCGACCAGCAGCACTCCGGCCGCCGCGCGGGCGATGGTCAGGGTGCGCCTGCGGCGGCCGACCGCCATCCAGCGGGCCCGGCGGGCGTTGTCGGCCTGCCGCCAGACCAGGGCGACACCGGCGGCGACGAGCAGGGTCGGCCAGAGGTAGGCCTTGGTGGAGCTTCCCAGGTCCACGTTCCCGACGAAGACCATGGCGACGACGACCATCGCGAGCAGCGCGACGAGCTGGCCCTTGTCCGGCTTGCGGGCCACGAGTCTGCGGCGTCCGTCGGGTGCCGTCTCGGCGGTCACGGCCGAAGGCGGGCGCATCGCGTCGACCCCGCCGACGCCCAGCGGCACGAAGAACCAGAACGCCGCGTACAACAGGCCGCCGAGGCCGTCCGCCGTGAACAGTCCGACGAAGATCAGCCGCACCCAGATGACGGGAAGACCGAGGTGACCGGCGAGGCCGCGCGCGACACCGCCGAGCCAACGGCCGTCACCGCTGCGATAGAGCTTTCGCAGCGGCCGCTCGTCTTCGATGGATACTGCTGCGGCTTCCGGCATGTCTCCGATATTCACACGCGTACGCGGACGCGGGCATCAGGGTCGACCCCCGAGACGTCCCTGATCTCCGACCCGGACGGCAGGCCGCGGAGGTCGGGGCAGGGGTGTGTCAGGGGTGATCTCAGGGTTCGGCCAGGGTTGTCCCGACTGCCGCGGCGGCCTCCGGCCCGTCACCATGGACACATGACAGACGAGCAGCCCGCCGGGTCGGGCCCGCAGGCCGCACCGCGCGATCCTCATGTCGCCACGGCGCAGGAGCCGGGCGGGCCGATGGTCGTGATGGCCTTCCGCCGCGACCGCCGGCACAAGAGGCTGGGCGGCGTGTGCGCGGGGCTCGGTCAGCACTGCGACATGGATCCGGTGATCTTCCGGATCGGGCTCGCGCTTCTCTCTCTCACCAGCGGGCTCGGCCTTGTCTTCTACGGCTTCGCATGGCTGTTCGTCCCTTACGAGGACGAGGAGGAGAACGAGGCGCGCAGGCTCCTCTCCGGCCGGGTGGACGGTCAAGCGCTGACGGCCGTGCTCTTCGCGCTCGTCGGCTGCGGCGTCTTCCTCTCCCTGCTGAACAACGGCGGTGCGCTCACCTTCGCGGCCGTCCTCGCGCTGCTCCTCGCGGGCGCGGGGTACTGGTCGCAGCAGCGCGGCACGACCGACCCCGACCCGGTGGCGGCGCAGGCCGTGGCGGACGCGCCGCCCGAGGCGAAGGCACCGCCGGTGGCCGGCGCCCCCTCGTGGTGGCGGGACCCGATCATCAAGGACGGCACGCATGACGGGATCTCGGGCTATTTCTGGGGGCCCGAGGGCGTGGCCGTCCACTATCAGCCCGACCCGCCGCACGGGCAGCCGCGGCAGCAGGCTCCAGAGGCGCCTCCGCAGCCCAAGCCCCGAGGTCCCCGCTGGATCGGCGGCTTGGTCTTCCTGGGAGCGCTGCTGGCCGGAGGCCTCGGCACCGGCCTCACCTGGGAGGAGCAGCCGCTCGGCACCAGCCTGCAGACCGGCCTCGCCCTCGCGCTCGCGGTGTTCGGCGCAGGCATCGCCCTCAGCGCCTTCCTCGGACGCACCGGCGTGGGCTCGATCATCCTCGCGGTGATCACGGCGGGACTGCTCGCGGGCTCGGCCGCACTGCCCAAGGACATCAGCACCACCTGGGCGGAGACCGAATGGACACCGACCGCGGCAGGACAGGTCCAGCCGCAGTACGAGCTGGGGACAGGCATAGGCACGCTCGACCTGACCCGGGCCGCCCCCGGCAAGGGACAGACCCTGAGCACCGGTGCCGAGGTGGGAGCCGGTCAGCTGAAGGTGATCGTGCCGAAGGGCAGCACGGTGAAACTCGACATCGAAGTGGGCGTCGGCGACATCCAGTTGCCGGACGACGGCAAGCGGGACGTGGACATAGCTCCGGGCAAGGAGAAGTCGGTGACGCTGGATCCGGTCGCGGGCAGCAAGGACGGCGGCACGCTCGAACTGCACGTCGAAGTGGGCATCGGACAGGTGGAGGTGACCCGTGCTACGCCATGAGTTCCATCCCGGCAAGCTCGTCCTCGGCCTGTTCCTGCTGATAGCGGCCATCGCCTACGCGGGCGACGCGGGCGGCATATGGGACACCCCGTGGTTCCTGGCATTCCCGCTCCTGCTGGCGGGTCTGCTCCTCGGCGGCGCGGCGGCAGCGGTGTCGTACGGCATACGCGGCCGGCCCACGGACCGCACGCCCCGCACGGCGGACCGCGGGACCGACGGAGCCACGGGCGCCTAGCCGTCCCCGCCGACTGTCAGCCGAGTCCTCTGGCGTGCCTGCGGCGTTCCGCGAGCAGCGAGTCGACCGACAAGGCGGACGCCCCCGCGAGGATCAGCGGGAGCCAGGCCATCAGGTAGATCAGGTCGTTTCCGTAGTAGTAGGGCTCGGTGGACCAGCTCATGGTCAGCCAGAGGCTGAGCGAGATCAGCGCTCCGCCGAGCGCGGCGATCCGGGCGAACAGACCGACGAGGGTGCCGATGCCGACGGCCAGTTCACCGAGGGCGATGGCGTAGCCGAAGCCGAGGGGGCTCTTGAGGGCGAGGTCGACGAGTTCGGGGATGGCGGAGATGTCGCGGACGCTCTCCATCTGCTGGCCGATGGAGCCGTCACCGCTGGCGGACATGAAGGCGCTGTCGGTGAGCTTGTCCAGACCCGCGTAGATGAACGTGACACCGAGGAAGATCCGGAGCGGCAGCAGGGCGTAGCGGGAGGCGCTCTCCCGCCAGCCGCTGCTTCTGACGTAGCTGGTGTGGCTGTCGGTGCGCATGCCATGTGCCATCGCTCTCGCCGCCTCTCCCGTGACCCGCCTCGCCCATTGACCCGTCATCTGACGATACGTACGAAGAGGGGGCGCTGCTCAGTGGCTTGCACCGAATTCGCGATGCCCGGTCCGACGCCGGGCGGTGGCGCTCAGTCCGTTACGTCGATCGTGCAGCGGTTCGTCTCCACGCCCGCGGCCGTGATCACCTGGACGTCGACGCGCCCGGGCTCCACGTCGACCGGGACGGGGACGGTCAGGGAAGCGTCGGTCGGGTTGGTGAACCCGCCCGGCACGGGGACGAGCGGCACGTGGACGTGCACGGTCCCGATGCGGACGACCATCCGGGCGAGACGATCGGCGGTCTGCCCGCCCGGGGGCACGAAACCGGCGCCGCGGATCTCGATGTCGTCACCCGTGCGGATGGGGGCGTCGAGATCGCCCGCCTCCCGGGCGCGCACCACGGAGAGGATCATGGGCCGGCCGCCCTCGGCGTACTTGCCCGCGAGGTATGTCGCCGCCGACACCAGGACCAGGACGGCGAGACCCCACGGCAGGTCGGGCAGCTGCTCGGGACGGCGCGCGAGGCGTACGGCGGCGAAGATCATGGCGACGGCGCTGACCAGGACGTACTGGGCGTCCGCGAAGCTGCCGCGGCCCGCGTCGTCGGTGAGCAGATCGGCGGCCCGAGGCCGGTCGGCGGGCACCTTCTGCAGCCGCTGGCCGAGGACGCGCAGACCGACCACACGGCGTACGAGCACGGCGACCCCGCAGGCCACGGCGAGGACGGTCACGGCTCCGGCGGCGCGGGCGAGGTCGAGCCCGGCGATCAGCTCGTCCCGCTCCCGGTGGCCCGACGCCCCGGCGAGTTCACCGACGAGGACGAGCACGGCGAAGACGAGGAGGAGGACCCAACAGGCGGCCACGGCACGGGAGGTGGAGAGCCGGTTGTCCTCACCGATCAGTGGGGCGATGATGCCGCCACGCGCTCGATGTACGTATGCGGCGCCGGTCAGCAGAGCGGCGACGACCGCGGCCGCGAGCACCCCGGCGGTCCGGGCCAGGGTCCACCCGGTGCCGATCGCGGTGAGCGCCTGGACCAGGAGCAGGACGCCCACGCCCACCCAGACCACGGCGGCCGTGCGGCGCCAGAGGTGGCCGAGCCAGGCCTGGCCCTCGGTCCTGCCGCGCTCGGCGAGGGCGTTGGCCGACTGGGTCAGCTCGTCCGACACCCACTGCCGGGAAGCGCCCGCCGAGTGGGCGACCGCCGCGGGCAGCCCCTGTCCCGCCGCCAGCTCGTCGCGCTTGGCGAGGAATGCCGCCACGGCACGCCGATGCCCCTCGCGCGCGCCGTGCGGGCAGTCGCCACATGTGCAACCGCCCCCGTGTGCGCCGTCGCGCGCCTCCTGCACCGCCACCGCGTACGCCGCCTTCCCCACCCTGGTTCGAACACCGAAACGTGAACTTCCTTGCGATGAAAGGGGATTGTGCCGTACTAGGAGACGATCAGCTTCCTCGGGTCAGGTCAGCGAGGGTGATTCGGTCGTACGCATGTTGACGGCGGGAGTAGACGCCTCGGGAACAGGATCAGGCCAGCAAGTCCGGTTCGCTGCGACTGATGTCCTGCCACAGGGACTGGTAGTTGATCCACGCCACGAGATCACTGCCGAGCTGCTCGCGGGTTGCCACCGCCTGCTTGTGGCCGATGAGGATCGGGCGGCCCGCGGCGCGTGCGGTCAGCTGGACCTGGCAGGAGCGTTCCATCGTGAGGAACCACCAGGCAGCGGCGTCGACGGAGTCGCCGACGGTGAGCAGCCCGTGGTTGCGCAGGATGACGGCTTTGTGGCCGCCGAGCGCGGAGGCGATCCGCCGGCCCTCGTCCGAGTCCACGACGACGCCCGTGTAGCCGTCGTACAGCGCATGGCTCTCGTAGAAGGCGCAGGACTCCTGGGTGATCGGGTCGAGGAGTTCGCCGAGTGTGGACAGGGCGCGGCCGTGCAGCGAGTGGCAGTGCGCGACGGCGACGACGTCGGGCCGCGCCAGGTGCGCCTGCGCGTGCACGGTGAAGGCAGCCTGATTGACGTGGTGGCGCCCCTCGACGACCTGCCCCTCCGCGTTGGCGAGGACCAGATCGCCCACGGTGATGTGCTTGAAGGGCATCCCGAAGGGGTTCACCCAGAAACAGTCCTCGTGCTCCGGGTCCCGCGCCGTGATGTGCCCGGACACTCCGTCCTCGTATCCGAGCCGCCCGAAGATCCGCAGTGCCCCGGCGAGCCGTTCCTTGCGGTGGCGCCGTTCGTCCGCCAACGAGTCGTGCACCGGCGGCATCGCGAACTGCAACCGCTCGACGGGTATCGGTGTGGGCGCCTGCATGTGTCCTCCATCCCTGGCTGTACGGAGCGGAAGTTACCGCCGGTCAGCGCAGGAAGACAGGGGCTCCCTGTGAAGAGAGTGCGCAATCGGGGCGCGAGGCCGGGCGGACATCGGCGGGTCATGCCGGACAGAAGGTGTCGGGTATCGCCGGGACACTCGCCGTATGACGACGAACTGGGCAGCCTTCAGCGCTGCGGAACCCACCTTCGCGCGGACCGCCGAAGAGCGATTCGGCCTGTTCACGCACCACGTCCTCGCCACGCTCCGCAAGGACGGATCACCGCGCACCACCGGACTCGAAGTCCGTTTCCTGCACGGCGAGTTGTGGCTGGGCATGATGCCGGACTCGTTGAAGGCGCTCGACCTGCGCCGCGATCCGCGCTTCTCCGTCCAGGCGAACCCGGGGCCGGGCACGGAGATGGCAGGCGGCGACATCCGGATCTCCGGGCGTGCCGTCGAGGTGCGGGATCCCGAGGTCATCGCGCGGTATGTGGGCGAGGTGGACCCGCCGGACCCGTCCGCGTTCCATCTCTTCCGTACGGAGCTCACGGAGGTGGTCCGGACGTACATCGAGGACGAGAAGTATCTGGCGGTGCAGGTGTGGAAGCCGGGCGGGCCGGCGCGGACGACCAGGCGGACATGAGAGAACGCCGGTGCCGCCGCCCCTGGAAGCAGGACGGCGGTACCGGCGTTCAGACCTCGGCCGAGCCTGGACAGGGTCCGGTCAGGCCGTGGGGACTACTCCCACTCGATGGTGCCCGGCGGCTTGCTCGTCACGTCGAGGACGACGCGGTTGACGTCGGCGACCTCGTTCGTGATGCGCGTCGAGATCTTCGCGAGGACCTCGTACGGAAGGCGCGACCAGTCGGCGGTCATGGCGTCCTCGGAGGAGACGGGACGCAGCACGATCGGGTGGCCGTACGTCCGGCCGTCGCCCTGCACGCCCACGCTGCGCACGTCCGCGAGCAGCACCACGGGGCACTGCCAGATCTGGCGGTCGAGCCCGGCCGCCGTCAGCTCCTCGCGGGCGATGGCGTCGGCCTCGCGGAGCAGGTCCAGGCGCTCCTTGGTGACATCGCCGACGATGCGGATGCCGAGGCCGGGGCCCGGGAAGGGCTGGCGCTGGACGATCTCGTCCGGCAGACCGAGCTCCTGCCCGACCATCCGCACCTCGTCCTTGAAGAGCTGTCGCAGCGGCTCGATGAGCTGGAACTCGAGGTCCTCGGGGAGGCCGCCCACGTTGTGGTGGGACTTGATGTTCGCGGTGCCGGTGCCGCCGCCGGACTCCACGACGTCGGGGTAGAGCGTGCCCTGGACCAGGAACTCGACGGGCTGGTCACCCGGCGCCTCGGCGACGATCTCCGCCTGGGCCTGCTCGAAGACGCGGATGAACTCGCGACCGATGATCTTCCGCTTCTGCTCGGGGTCGGAGACCCCGGCCAGCGCGCTCAGGAAGCGCTCCTGCGCGTCGACGACCTTGAGCTGCACGCCCGTGGCCGCGACGAAGTCCTTCTCGACCTGCTCGGTCTCGCCCTTGCGCATCAGACCGTGGTCGACGTACACGCAGGTCAGCTGCGAACCGATGGCCTTCTGCACGAGGGCGGCGGCCACGGCGGAGTCGACGCCTCCGGAGAGGCCGCAGATCGCGCGCTTGTTGCCGACCTGCTCGCGGATCGCGGTGAGCTGCTCCTCGACGATGTTGCCGGTGGTCCAGTCGGGCTTCAGGCCCGCGCCCCGGTAGAGGAAGTGCTCAAGGACCTGCTGGCCGTGCGTGGAGTGCATCACCTCGGGGTGGTACTGCACGCCGTACAGCTTCTTCTCGTCGTTCTCGAAGGCCGCGACCGGCACGACGTCCGTGGACGCGGTGACGGTGAAGCCCTCGGGCGCCGCGCTGCACGCGTCGCCGTGCGACATCCACACGGGCTGCTCGGAGGGGGTGCCCTCGAAGAGCGTCGAGCCGGGCTTGGAGACGGCCAGGGGCGTGCGCCCGTACTCCCGCGCGCCCGAGTTGTCGACGGTGCCGCCGAGGGTGATCGCCATCAGCTGGAAGCCGTAGCACATGCCGAAGACGGGGACTCCGGCCTCGAAGATCGCGCGGTCCAGGCGCGGCGCCTCGTCCGCGTACACCGACGAGGGGCCGCCGGAGAGGATGATCGCGGCGGGGTTCTTGGCGAGCATCTCGGCGACCGGCATGGTGCTCGGCACGATCTCGCTGAACACCCGGGCCTCGCGGACGCGGCGGGCGATGAGCTGGGCGTACTGCGCTCCGAAGTCGACGACCAGAACGGTGTCGGGGGCGGCGGCAGCGGGGGACGCTGATGGCACGGCGGCGGCCTTCCGGCGTTGAGCGTGAGCTTGAGCGTGAGCTGGGGCTCGTGCGTGAGCAGGGGGTCTGTTTTGTCGATTCTAACGGGCCCGCGGACACCCCCTTCGTCGCATCCGACGGAGCCCGGTCCCCCGAGCCGACGGAGCCCGGTCCCCCGAGCCGACGGAGCCCGGTCCCTCACGCGGGGTGCCGACCAGGCTGCCGGGGCCCCGGGGAAGGCGTCTCAGTATCCGGGCCGCGCCGGAGCCCATGTTGACCGGGCACGCGCGCGTGGGGGCATACTGGGCCCGTGACCAAGCACCTCAGCTTCCTCTTTACCTATGGCAACCGGCCCGCCGGCTGCCATGGTCGAGCTGCTTGATCCACTGACAAGCGACTTCCCAGGCGCCCCGGGCCGACAAGGCCCGGGGCGTTCTGTCATTTCCGGGCCTTGCCGCTCCGGGGCACTCCACCGCGATCCGCACAAGCGAACCGCACAAGCGAACCGCACGAGCGATCCGCACTGACAAGGAGCCCCAGATGACCATCGCCACGACCGACAAGACCGGCGCCCGCACCCCCGAGGCCGCCGACGTGATCGAGGGCGCACGCGACCGCATCGACGCACTCGACGACCGCATCATCGGTCTCGTACAGGAACGGATGGCCGTCTCGGCCGTCATCCAGGAGGCCCGGATCGGATCGGGCGGCCGTCGCGTGAACCTCTCGCGCGAGATGGAGGTCCTCGGCCATTACAGGGACGCGCTCGGCAAGCCCGGCACCTCCCTCGCGATGACGCTCCTCGAACTGTGCAGGGGCCGGGTCTGAGCCCCTCACGGCGCAAGCCCGGAGCCACCGGATCTGAGTTCGGGTCCGCTCTCACCCGTACGGCGCGTGACCAGGCCCGGAGGGACTTCGTTGGTCCCGATGTCCGTGCCAGCCAGGGGCGGGCACGGAAAAACCACGCGTGGCTCCGCTGGAGCGATGAGGCGTACACCTCGTGTGCGCCGTGGGACCTCGCTCCAGAGACGTGACCGGACGGCAGGGGACAGCAGCCCGGTCACCCAGGGAACGGTCGGCTTCGGGGACGCCCGAAGCCGACCGGCCTCGTCCCCGAGGTCCCCGGTCGCGTCCCCCAGCCGTCCCCGGTCCCCCAGCTTTCAGACCCCAACGTCCCCGTACGCAGACCCAGGTGTCCCTGTTCGTCCGGATCATGTCGAACTGGTTGCGCGGGTCGCGGCGCATCCACCACGATGCGTAGCAAGCAGGCCGCGCGCGCGGTACTGCACAACTTCATTGCCATTGGTCGAGACCACTCGTGCGCCCCTCGTGCGCCGGGTAGGCCACCGGCGCATCTCAGGCCCGCGGCGCACTCCCCCGGCGCCGCTTCGTGGCACCGACGCTGCCCTGACGTCGGTGCTGACGGCCAAGGGCCCCGCGGTTCCGTCCCGCGGGGCCCTTAGCTTTGCGGTCTTTCGCCCGCTGCCGCCGCTTCTACTTCACCCGGGCCAGCTTCGTGAGCTGTGCGTCGATGATCGCGTCGGCCACCTTCGGGTCCCCCGTCACCCCGTCACGGAACTTCTCGGGCAGCCCGGCGGCCTCGCCCTCCTCGTCGGAACGGGCCGACCGCGGGTCGAAGATGTTCGAGGCTCGGAAGGCGATCAGCGTCGAGCCACTGCGTACGACGGTGACGCGGTCCCTGTGCAGGAACTCACCGGTCCGGCTCGCGAGCTTGTACGAGACGGCCTCGTCGCCATCGACCGGCCCGGGCTGCGGCCTGACACCGATGTAGCGGCGGCCGCCGTCCCCGAACGTGGCGCACTTCTTCGACCTCGTCGCCGTGCGCAAGGTGTCCATCGTCTGCTCGGCGTCGGCCTGTCCGTACGCGAGGAGCACGACCTCGGTCGTCGTGGTGTCCGCGACGTCGCGGCTGCTCAGCGTGCGGCTGACCTGCGCCTTCGACTTCGCCGGGGCGGCAGCCGTGAGCATCTCGGCGAGCGGGCGGCACTCGGCCGGGTTCACGCGCCCCGCCGACGGCCGCGCCTTGTCCTTGGCCGCTCCCGGACCGGGCTCGACCTTGTACTTCTTCACGTCGCCCGAGGCGAGGGCCGCCTTCTCCAGCTTCGCCGAGGCCGAGGCGGAGGCCGTGTCCGCCCGTCCGGGCTTCTCGTCCTTGCCGTCGCCGTCGCCACCGCTGCACGCCACCGCCAGGCCGAGCACCGCCACGGTCGAAACAGCCACCACGCCACGCGACACAGCTGACTTCACGTTCCCGCTCCCCCACTTTCGTACGCATCGTGCGGAGTCACCCGCTCATGCGGAGTCACCCGCACGCCTCCTACGACGGAAGATCGTTACGAGCGGTTCCCCTCCCCGGCCGCGAGCACTCTTATGGCCCAGTCCCCGCTACTGCCAGATCCAGAACCGGAACGGGCTCAGGAACACGATCGCCAGCGCCATGCAGCCCACCACGATCACCACGCTCCACACCCGGCGGCTGCGCTCCGAACGCGCGCCGCGCCGCGGCCCGGTCGGCGCGGCACGCCACTCGTCCGGCCGCCACGCCCCGGCGGTGCCCTCCCCCCGCGCCGCCTTGCGCTTCCTGCGCCGACGGCCAAGCGCCCGGGATTCCGCCGCCTGTCGCCGCGCCGCCTCCTCGTCGAGGCGCCGCAGCCGTTCGGCCACCATGCGTGCCCGCGCGGACGGCTCCTTCGGCGCCGAGGTGCGGATGTCGCGCAGACTGTCGCGCTCGAACCGCTCCCATACGTCGTCCGGTATGTGGTCCGGTATCCGGTCCGGTCTTTCGCCTTGGTTCCCCACGCCGCCCCCTCTGCTGCCTGCCACTTGCCTGCCGCTTCCCCTCGCCCCGGCCATCACCGTGGATCACCGTCGAGCGGAGGAATTTCTACGGCACCCGGCAACGGACACACAAGCCATGTGATCCACGCCACATAAGAATTCTGTGAGTTCGAGGACAACCATTCACAGGCGACGCAGGTCATGCATGCGTAACAACGGCCACACCCGCGTCCCCACCGCGGAGGCCTCCACCTCCGTACCGCCCGCCCGGTGGTACGCCGGACTCACTGAGGTCTTCATGAAGCTTCGCCGTGTCATGGCCGCCGCGGCCGCGACCGCTGCCATAGCCCCGATCGCGCTGCTGTCGGCCCCTGCCGCCTTCGCGACCGACGACGCCACGACTCCGCCGCCGAGCACGTCGGCCCCCGCGTCCGAGACGCCGCCGGCCGAGACGACCCCGCCGGCCGAGACCACGCCGCCCGCCGAGACGACTCCTCCGGCCGAGACCACGCCTCCGGCCGAGACGACGACCCCGCCGGCCGAGACCACTCCTCCGGCCGAGAGCGAGAAGCCCACCGAGGAGCCGACCGAGGAGCCCACGGACTGCCCGGTCGACGAGGACGGCGAGGACGCCGACTCGAAGCTGGAGATCGGGCTCTCGGGCCTGCCCGGCAAGATCGTCGCGGGCAGCGGCTGGCACCAGTTCAAGCTGACCGCCTCCAACCCGAGCGACCAGGACCTCGGTGAGGTCCAGTGGCTCGCCATGGTGGACAACTACACCGAGAGCGAGAACGAGAAGGACTGGCTCGCCAACTACGCGCAGATCCAGTACTTCAACCCCGACTCCAAGGCCTGGGAGTCCATCACGGACGAGGTCTCGGGCGGCTTCTACTTCGGCTCCACCCCGCTGGGTGCCAAGGAGAAGGTCGACATCAAGCTGCGCCTCAACGTCAGCGCCAAGGCCCCGGCCGGCGACGGCTACGCGCTCGGCCTCGGCGGTTACCTGGACTCCGAAGAGAACTGCGTGCGCAACGCGTTCTCCTTCTACGAGTTCACGGTCCTGAAGGCCGGCAGCGAGAACGAGAACCCGGGCGAGGCCGACGAGAACAAGGGCGGCAAGACGCCCGCCGGTGGCAAGACGCCCACGGGCGGCGCCAAGGAGATCCCGGTCACCGGCAACCTCGCCGAGACCGGCTCCAGCTCCATGCTGCCGACCATCGGCCTCGTCGGCGGTGTCGCCGTCATCGCCGGTGCGGGCGCCGTCTTCGTCGTCCGCCGCAAGAAGGCCGACGCCACCGCGTAAGCACCGGTATCGGCACGCCGCTCAGCGGCACTGAAGCACGCGAAAGGACCTGCGCTCGGAGGGGGGTGCAGGTCCTTTCGCGTACCCGGGGCCGTAGGCGATACGCGGTGGCGGTGGCCCCCGGCTACTTCTTGGCCGGCACCGCGGGCATCCCCAGGAAGGGCAGCTTCAGCGCGCCGAACGCGTCCGCCGGTACCGCCGGTGACTTCGGCTCGACGGCGGCGAGACGCACGTACTTGGCGCCCTGTGCGGGACGCGTGTCCTCGGCGCCCTTGTTGGGCCAGAACGACATCGCGCGCTCGGCCTGCGCGGTGATCGTCAGGGACGGGTTCACGCCCAGGTTCGCGGAGACCGCGGCGCCGTCGACGACCGAGATGCCGGGGTGGCCGTAGAGGCGGTGGTAGGGGTCGATGACCCCGGAGTCGGCCGAGTCGCCGATCGGGCAGCCGCCCAGGAAGTGCGCGGTCAGCGGGGTGCCCATCAGCTCGCCGACGTTCGACCCCGCGAAGCCGTTGATCTCCTTGGCGAGCAGCGACGCGGCCTCGGTCGCCTCGGGGATCTGCGTCGGGTTGGGCGCGCCGTGGCCCTGCCGCGCGGTCAGCAGGCCCTTGCCGATGCCCTTCTCCTTGCGGTACGTGGTCAGGGAGTTGTCGAGCGTCTGCATGACGAGGCCGATGATGGTCCGCTCCGACCAGCGCCGGTTGGAGAGCGAGCGCACCATCAGCCAGGGGTGCTTGACGACGTTGCCGACCCAGCCGGTCACGCGCGCCTTGCCGCCCTTGATGCTGTACGGCACCTGGAGGATCGTCATGCCGCCCATCGCGTTGGACTTCTTGCCGTAGCGGACCGGCTCGATGTGCGTGGTGGCGTTCGGGTGGATCGACGAGGTGATCGCGACGCCCTTGGTGAAGTCCACCTTCTCGACGCCGTGCTGCTTGCGGTAGCGGCGGTCGGTGGTCTGCGAGCCGACCAGGGCCTCGGAGTTGGTGCGGGTGAGCGCGCCGAGCCTGTCCGATACGCGCGGAAGCAGACCGGTGTCCTTCATGCGGTGCAGGAGCGTCTGCGTGCCGTAGGTGCCCGCCGCGACGACGACCTGGCGCGCAGTGAACGTACGCCCCTTGCCCTTGCGCCTGGCGTCCGTGGGCAGGGTCGCCACGGCGAAGCCGCCGCGCGAGTCCTCGGTGACGGTGACGACGGACGTCATCGGGTGGATGACGGCACCCGCCTTCTCGGCCAGGTAGAGGTAGTTCTCGTTGAGGGTGTTCTTCGCGCCGTGCCGGCAGCCCGTCATGCATTCGCCGCATTCGCTGCACGCCTTGCGGGAGGGGCCGGCGCCCCCGAAGTACGGATCGGGAACTTCCTCGCCGGGCCGGGCCGTTGAAGTACCTGAGGCGTCCTGCTCGTCGCCGAAGAAGACGCCGACCGGCGCCATGTGGAAGCTGTCGCCCACTCCCATGGCCTGGGCGGTCGCCTTCAGGTGGATGTCGGAGGGCGTCGTGGTCGGGTTGAGCCGCACCCCGAGCATGCGCTTGGCCTGCTCGTAGTAGGGGTTGAGCTCCTCCTGCCAGTCCGTGATGTCCTTCCACTGCGGGTCGTTGAAGAACGGCGCGGGGGGCACGTAGAGCGTGTTCGCGTAGTTCAGCGAACCTCCGCCGACGCCCGCCCCGGCGAGCACCATCACGTTGCCGAGCAGATGGATGCGCTGGATGCCGTACAGACCGAGGGCCGGTGCCCAGAGGTAGTTCTTGAGGTCCCAGGAGTTCTTCGGAAGCGTCTCCCGGGTGAAGCGGCGCCCCGCTTCGAGCACGCCGACGCGGTAGCCCTTCTCCGTCAGCCGCAGGGCGGACACGGAGCCGCCGAAGCCGGACCCGACGACGATGACGTCGTAGTCGTACGACGCTTCGCCGTCCCTGCCGTATCCACCCGCCTCGCTGTCCGGCTGTTTCTGGACAGAGCTCTCCTGTGACATCGACTCTCCTCGTTGAGAACTAACCCCTAGAGAAAGGCTTTTGCGGACCCGGGCCCCGTGGGGACCCGGGCTCGGCGCCCGGCCTAGCGCAGGCGCAGGGACTTCATGACCTTCAGACTCAGGCTCATGAACGCCGCGTACTTCTCGTCGTCCATGCCGAAGGACGGCGCGAGCGGCATCAGACGCTGGTGCGCGACGGTCTGTGCCTCGGTGTACTTCAGGATGCCCTCGGAGCCGTGGCGGCGGCCGAGGCCCGAGTCCTTCATGCCGCCCATCGGGGACTGCACGCTGCCGTAGGCGGGCGCGAAGCCCTCGTTGACGTTGACGGTGCCGGTGCGCAGGCGGGCGGCTATCTTGCGGCCACGGCTGCCGTCCTTCGTCCAGACCGAGGAATTCAGTCCGTACGACGTGGAGTTGGCCAGGTCGACCGCTTCGTTCTCGTCGGTGAAGCGGTAGATGGAGACGACCGGGCCGAAGGTCTCCTCGCCGCAGACCGCCATCGGGGCCTCGACGCCGTCCAGGATCGTCGGCTCGAAGAAGTACGGGCCGATGTCGGGACGGGCGACGCCGCCCGCGAGCACCGTCGCGCCCTTGGCGACCGCCTCGTCCACGTGCCGCTTGGTGGTCTCCATCTGCCGCTCGCCGACCAGCGAGCCCATCTCCGCGCCGTACGCGAGGGAGCGGCCGAGCCGCATCGCCTTCGTCCGCGTGGCGAAGCGCTCCACGAACTCGTCCGCGATCGACTCGTGGACGTACAGCCGCTCGATGGAGATGCACAGCTGGCCCGCCGACGAGAAGCAGGCGCGCACCGCGCCCGCCGCCGCCTTGTCGATGTCGGCGTCGTGCAGGACCAGCATGGCGTTCTTGCCGCCGAGTTCGAGCGAGACGCCGACGAGTCGGCCGGCGGCGCCCTGGGCGACCTCGCGGCCGACGCGGGTGGAGCCGGTGAAGGAGACGTAGTCGGCGTGCCTGACGATCTCGGGGCCGATGACAGGGCCCTCACCCAGGACCACCTGGAAGACCTCGGCGGGCAGACCGGCCTCGATGATGAGGTCGCGGGCCCACAGTGCGGTCAGGCAGGTCTCCGTGTCGGGCTTCATCACAAGCGCGTTGCCCGCGACGAGAGCGGGGAGGGCGTCGCCGATGGAGAGCTCGAGGGGGTAGTTCCAGGGCGCGATCTGGCCGACCACACCGCGCGGCTGCCGGTTCTCGGTGACCTTCGTGAGGGTCGGTACGACACCGGTGTGGCGCTTGGGGTTCAGATACGCGGGAGCCTTGCGGCCGTAGTGCCGGGCGGCGACGGCGACGGCCTGCAGCTCCTCGTGCGCGTGCAGCCGGGCCTTGCCGGTCTCCAGCTGGATGAGGTCGAGGACCTCGGCCTGGCGCTGCAGGACCAGGTCGTGGAAGCGGAGCAGGACCGCGGCGCGCTGGCGGACCGGCGTGCGCTCCCAGGAGATCTGGGCGACCCGGGCGCGCTCGAAGGCGGTGGCCACGTCCTCGGGGGTGGACTCGGGCAGGTCGGCCAGCTTCTCGCCGGTGAACGGCGTGTGGTTGGCGGTCCGGCCCGAACCGATCACGTCGCGGGTGAGCTGCGCGATGAGCTCGGGAGTCACCACGTCGGCGGCGGTGCGCGCACCATCCGGGGCGGTGGCTGTCGGGTTCGTGCCGAGGGGCGCTGCGGTGGCCTGCGAGTCCGTCATGGGGGTGAGCGTAGGCCCAGGTCAGGGTTTTGGGTACCCGTCGGTAATCAGCTTTCACCGGGCACACACACCATGCCAGCGTTCACTGGCGGTAAAGCGCCTGATCAGGGGCTTAGTGCGAGTTGATCAACGGGGGACGGTGAATTGGCACGTCCCCCGTCATCAGGTGCCCGGATCAGAGCTTGTCGATCTCCAGGTTCGCGATCGCGGTCCTCGCGACCTCGCGGCCGCGCTCGGTGAAGTCGCCCTTGCCGGGGTAGCCGATCATCAACTTGTACATGTCGCCGGACGAGGTCTTGTAGTAGAAGGCCTTGAGCTCGCGGGGGCGCGGGTTCTCGGTGTCCGTGGTGGTGTAGACGACCGTGTTCTCCGCGGCCTCCTTCTCCTTGTACTTGACCTCGTCCTTCGGGGTGCTCTTGGGAGCGGGGTCGGAGGCCATGTCGAGGCCGTAGCTGCCGGACTCCTTGAACTCGCCGTTGTCCTCGTACATCTCGGAGCCGGCGGAGTCGGAGATGTTGTTCGAGTCGTCCTCCGAGCCCTTGTCGAGGTTCAGATTGACCCACACGCTGCCGCTCGGGTCGGTGTACCTGACCCAGTGCTCCTTCTCGTCCGCGTCGGCGTCCGGTTCCGACTTCACGTACCCCGCGGGGACGGCCACCGTCGCGCCGAGCTCCTTCGCCCGCTGCTCCTTCCAGCCGTCGGGCAACGGCCCCGCGAACGGGTCGGCGATCACCAGGTACGCCGCCACGGCCGCCG
Source organism: Streptomyces sp. NPDC054872 (assembly GCF_053610705.1). Classification (NCBI taxonomy): domain Bacteria; kingdom Bacillati; phylum Actinomycetota; class Actinomycetes; order Kitasatosporales; family Streptomycetaceae; genus Streptomyces; species Streptomyces sp. NPDC054872. Next base: position 20,063 of record NZ_JBSGYY010000050.1, read on the forward strand.
CGACGACCACCGCGCCGATGCTGATCAGGGACTTCCGGCCGAGGGTGACGCCCTTGCCGCCCGAGGCACCACCGCCCCCGCCGACCTGGACGACCCGCGTCGGCGCCACCTCCGGCGGCTTCGCCGCTTCCTCCAGGAGGGCGCGGACCTGCGCGGCGCGCGGCCGCCGGCCGGGGTCCTTGACCAGGAGGCCGTTGATCGCCTGGGCCAGCGGGCCAGAGGCCGAAGCCGGCGCCGCGGGCGTCGCGTTCAGGACGGACTGCAGCGTCGCGGGGGTGTTGTTGCGGCGGAACGGCGATACGCCCTCCGTCGCCGCGTAGAGGACCACGCCGAGCGACCAGAGGTCCGACGCCGGTCCAGGGCGCTGGCCGAGCACCCGCTCCGGGGCGATGAACTCGGGCGAACCGACGAAGCCTCCGGTGTCCGTCAGGTTGGTCTCGCCCTCGATCTGGGCGATGCCGAAGTCGGTGAGGACGACGCGGTCGTGCTGACCCAGCATCACGTTGTCCGGCTTGACGTCACGGTGCAGGATGCCCGCTTGGTGGGCGGCGTCCAGAGCGCCGAGCACCTCAAGACCGATGCGGGCGGCGTCGCGGGCGCCCAGGGTGCCCTCCTGGAGCGCGGCGCCGAGCGAGCGGCCCTGCACCAGCTCCATGACGATCCACGGCTGGCCGTCCTCCACCGCCACGTCGTGGACGTTGACCACGGCCGGGTGGTCGAGGCGGGCCGCGGCGCGCGCCTCGCGCCGCATCCGCTCGAACACGTTGGCACGCTCGCGCTCGGGCAGGTGGTCGGGGATACGGGGTTCCTTGACGGCGACCTCGCGGTCCACCGTCTCGTCCTTCGCGCGCCAGACCGTACCCATGCCGCCGTGGCCGAGCTTGGAAAGGAGGCGGTAGCGGCCCGCGATCAGCCGGCCGGCGCCCGGGTCCGGCTCGGACGGCTGGTTCGGCACCGCCTGGGTGGGCTGGGCGTACGGCGACGGGGGCGGCGTCGGCGCGCCGGGCTGCTGCGGCGCTGCCGGGTGCTGCTGCCCCGCGGGGTGCCGCGCGGTCTGCTGCTGCGACGGGGGCTGCTGCGGCGGCTGCAGTCCGTAACTGGTTGGTTCGTACGGGCCGTAAGAGGCTCCCCCGTCATTACTCATGCCCACATGACTACCTTGCCGATGCCCCCGGGTACCACTCGGGTCACCGACTTGTGACAGGGGTGATGCGCCGGACGAGGCCTCAGCGGCGTACGAACGAGTCCACCGCCGTGTCGAAGTACCGCCGCCCCTCCTTGGCCTTGCCGACCGGCGCCGAGACCCATACGTCGTACATCCGGCCGCCCTCCTCCCAGCACAGGTCGTACGTGTGCCGGTCGCCCTCGGCCTGCGTGAAGCCGTCCCAGCTGAACTGCCAGAGGGCCGCGGGGCGTCCGTTGTGCGAGGTCTCGGTGACCTCGCCGTTCCGGTAACCGGGGTTGTTCTCCGGCCCTTTGGCGTCGGAGCGGCGCTGCACGGCGAGCGGGCCGCCCGGTTCCGGGGTCGACTCCTTGATGCCGATGCGGAAGGTGCCGCCCGACGACTTGTAGAAGACGCGTGGCCCGTCCACCTCGCGCGTGAAGCCGTCCGGCACGGCGAGCGTGAAGCCGCGGGGGTCCTTCGTGACGCGGTAGCCCTCGGGGGGCTCGGGCGTGGAGGGCTTGGGGGTGCGGGAGCCGCGCGTGACCGTCACCGTCGGGGTCGGCGACGGTGTGGGGCTCACCGTCTTCGTCTGTGCGGACTGCGTGGCGGGAATGGTGGGCGTATCGCCGCCGTTGGCGTCCCGGCCCATCAGGAGGGCGGCGGAGACCCCGGCCCCGGCCACCGCGGCCACGAGGGCGGCCGCCAGCAGCATGGCCCTGCGGCGGCGACGGGAAGGTCCCGCCGACTGTGCGGGCGGGCGTGTGGGCAGGTCACGGTAGGTGGGCGTGTAGCCGCCGGGCCCGGTGCCCGGCAGTGCCGACGGCTGTCCGCCGGCCCGGCCCGCGGGCGTCGAGGGCATCCGACCTGTCTCGACGTACGTCCGCAGCAGCCGCTCCGCCTCCACGGTGCCGAGGCGCCGCTCCGGGTTGCGTTCGAGCAGGCCGAGGATGACGGGCAGCAGGGGAGCGGCGGCGGGCGGCGGGCGGATCTCGTCGAAGACGACGGCGTGCAGCACCCCGCTGATCGTTTCCCGGCGGAAGGGCGACTCGCCGGTCAGCGCGGCGACGAGGAGCGCGCCGAGCGACCAGAGGTCGGACTCGGGCCCCGTCCGCTCGCCCGACATCCGCTCGGGCGCGGTGTATTCGGGGGAACCCACGAACGCCCCGATCTCCGTGAGCGTCGTCGCCCCGCTGACCTGCGCGATCCCGAAGTCGGTGAGGACGACACGGCCGGTCGTCTCCTCCATGAGGACGTTCGCGGGTTTGATGTCCCGGTGCAGGACCCCGGCGGCGTGCGCGACACGCAGCGCGCCGAGGAGAGCGATGCCCATCCGGGCCACTTCCCGCGCGTCCATCGGACCCGCCCGCGCGATCCGCCCGGCCAGCGAACCACCCTCGATCAACTCCATGACGATGTACGGGTGGTCGCTCTGCACGACGACGTCGTGGACGACGATGATGTGCGGATGTCTGAGCTGCGCTGCCGCCCGCGCCTCGCGCAGGGTCCGCTCGCGCTGCTGCGTCGCGTCGTCCTCGGAGAGCGTGTCGTCGAGAGCGAGTTCCTTGACGGCCACCCGGCGGCCGAGGAACTGATCCGTGGCCTGCCAGACCACGCCCATGCCACCCCTGCCGAGCCGCGCATCCAGGCGGTAACGGCCAGCTATGACCCGGGCGTTGTCCCCCACGCTCCCCATGCGGCCATCATGCCCCACACGTGTGCGGTCGGACCCTGTGGGCCTGCGGGGCGGACTGGTTCCGGCCGCTTGTCCCAGTCGTCCCTGCTGCGGGCGACCGCACTCAGCCCTCCCGCCAGCCCCGGAGCATCGCGTCGAACTGCTGGCGGGCCTCGTCCCAGTCTTCCGCGGGGGACGACATGTAAATCACGTACTCGACGCCGTCACGGCTGAGATACGCCTGTTCGATTGCGCGGCGCGGGCCGGCCGTCGTGTCGTCGGCGCCCGCCGTCCAACTGAACTCCCAGAGGGCGCCCGGGCGGTCACGGAAGGTGTTCGAGTCCAGCTGGAGCCGCTTGTAGCGGGGCAGCTTGACCCGCAGGTTCTTCTCCAGGTCCACCTGGTGCGTGTAGGGGCTCTCCCACGTCGAGTTGCGGTCGATGGCAATGCGCACGAAGTGGCGTCCGTGGTCGGGCGTGTAGTCGATCTGGCTGCCGTCGGCCTCGCGCTCCCAGCCCTTGGGCAACATCATGCTGAAGCCCTCGGCGTCCTTCACGCGTTGCCAGTCCGCCGGAATGCCGCCGACGGTCTTGCCCTGGCCTCCGTCGGCCGACTGCCGCGTACCGCCGTCGTCACCGTCCGCGTAGTACAGGTAGCCCGCGGTTCCGCCGCCGAGCAGCACGACCGCCGTGGCCGCCGCGACGATCAAGGGCCCCTTGCGACGCTTCGGGGGGTGGGAGGACGGGGGCTGGTGTGAGTTGTGGACGACGGTGCCCGACGAAACGGAGGAACCGGCGGTGTCCCCGTTCCCGTATCCGTATCCACTCCCGAATCCGTTCGCGTTCCCGTATCCGTTCGCGTTCCCGTAGCCGTTTCCGCCGGCGACGGTGCCGGGCTCCACGGGCTGGTGGCCGAACCGCGGGGTATGGGCCTGCGTCTGCGGGTGGGCCCGTGGCTGCGACTGCTGGGACGTGGCGTGGACCTGCGTCGGCACGTACGCCTGCGCCGCGCTCGGCTGCCGCCCCTCCGCCGCCTCGGAGAGCATCAACTCGGCGGCCTCCGCGGTCGGCCGGGTGTCCGGGTCCTTGCGGAGGAGCGCGCCGATGACCGAGGCGAGCGCACCCGCGTACTCGGCAGGCGCGGGCTCCTCCGTGACCACGGCCTGCATGGTGCCCAGCGGAGACGTGCGCCGGAACGGGGAGTTCCCCTCCACCGCCGTGTAGAGCGTCGCCCCGAGCGCCCACAGGTCGGACGCGGGCCCCGGGTTGGCCCCGCTGACCCGCTCGGGTGCCAGGTAATCGACGGAGCCGACGACTTCGCCGGTCCGCGTGATCGTCGTGTCCCCCTCGATCGCGGCGATCCCGAAGTCGGTGAGCAGGATGCGACCGTCGTCCGCCAGGAGTACGTTGCCGGGCTTGACGTCGCGGTGCAGGACACCGGCGGCGTGCGCGGCGCGCAGAGCCTTCAGGGTCCACAGGCCGATGCGGGCGGCCTCGACGGGCTCGATGCGGCCCTGCTCCTTGACGGCGTCGGCGAGCGAACAGCCCTCGACCAGTTCCATGACGATCCAGGGCCGGTCGTCGTACTCGAGGACGTCATGGACGGTGACGACCGCGGGATGGTTGATCCGGGCGGCGGCCCGCGCCTCCGCGTGCGTACGGGCGAAGAGGATCGCGCGGTCGGCCTCGGCCACGAACTGCGCGGCCGTCAGTTCCTTGACGGCGACGGTCCGGTGCAACACCTCGTCCTGTGCGCGCCACACCCGTCCCATGCCACCGCGGCCGATGGACTCTCCGAGCCGGTAGCGGCCCGCGAGGAGCAGGCCCTGCATCTGATTCACGATCCCCCGCAATGGTTCTGACATGGCACAGATTAGGGAGCGGTCGGCGTACGTGGAACCTCCGGGGGTCCTCGGAGACCTCACTGTGACGCGCGACGCAACGACGCCGGGCCGTTTCCGCGCCCGATCAGCACCGCGAAAAGCGGTCAGTAACAGTCAAACACCGTGCATGAAGTGAAACATGATGACTGGAGCGCGGTGGTTGATGGCCGGTCTGGAGAGCGATGGCTGATGCCCGGTCTGGAGAGCGGTGGTTGATGGCCGATCAGGAACCGGTGACCTGATAGGTCGTCGAGGCCTGCTCGTAGAGCCGGTCCACCTCGTCACGCTCGGACTCGGGCCCACGGATCTGCACGACGTGGTACTTCCCGCCGACGATCATCGCGAGATTGCGTACGAAGACCTCGCCGCCGCCCGTCCCCTGCCAGGTGAACTGCCCCTCCCCCATGACCCGTCCGCCCACGTCGATCCTGCGCATCCCGGAGGACTCCGCCCAGGTCGAGTCGCGGAACGGCTGCAGCTCGCGCTCGTGCTCACGCTGGTACTTCATGGGGTCGCTGCCGTACTCGTCCGTGCCGTCCCGTCCCGGCACGACGATCAGTTCGAAGTCGCCCTTCGTGTAGACGACCTGCCCCCGCCCGTTCTTGGGCTGCCGGTCCCAGCCGCTGGCGACGGCTATCCGGAAGCCCTCGGCGTCCTTGCGCAGCGTGAAGCCCTGCGGCACCTCGGGCCCGCTGGTCTGCGGCTTCTGCGAGCTGGGGCTCTTCTCCGGTTTCCCGCTCGGCTCATCGGACCTGCCCTCCTCGCTCGGCCGGGTGCCGGTGGTGCTGCCGGGGTCGGGCGCCTGACTGGTGCCGGGGTCCCCGGCGGAGCCCGCGCGCTCGCTGCCCTCGTTCTCCTTCGACTTGGGCATGAAGACCATGGCGTACGCGATCGCCGCGGCGAGGCCGACCAGGACGAGCAGGAGCAGGAGGCGCCCCAGGGAACGCGGCCGCCCCGTTCCGTTCCGCTGGGGCCTGGGCGCCGGGGCCGTCCGCTCGGGCATGGGTGTGGCGGCTGCCCGCCCTGGCATGGGCGTGGCGGCCGCCGCCGGCCTGGCTTCACGTCCTCGCTTGTGCTTGTGCTTACGGCGCCCGTTCTGCCGGGCGTTCGGGGTGGCGGCGGGTGCGGGGGCGCGCCGCTTCTTGCGACGTACGAGATCACCGCGACGGCGTACGACAGGCAGCCGCCGCGCGTCGAACGGCGGCGCGGGCACGACGTTCGCACCCGCTTCCGGCTCGGGCGCCGAGCGCACCAGTGACCGCAGCCAGCCGCTCAGTTCCTCGATGTCGAGGCGCTCGGTGGGGTCCTGGCGCAGCAAGGACTCGACGACGGGCCGCAGAGGGCCGCACTCCTCCGCGAAGGCGGGCGGCTCGGCACACACCAACTGGACGAGTTCGAAGGTGCTTTCCTCCGGGTAGGGCGCGTGGCCCTGCACGGCCCTGAACAACAGTGCGCCCAGCGCCCAGAGGTCGGTGGCGGGTCCGATGGGCGGGGCGAGCTGCCAGTTCTCGTGTACGGGACCGGCCTGCTCGGGCGCCCAGCGCTCGGTCACGCCTCCGACCACGGTCATCCGGGCGTGCCGGGCCCGCTCCGCGGCAAGCGCGGTGGCGGGCCCACGCCGGGACCCACTCCGCTCGGCGACGAGGGCGTCCCAGTAACTGTGGCCGGACGATGCGGGGGACGAAGGGGAGGGCGAAGGGGTGGAGGCTGCGGGAGGGGCGGCAGGGGAGGCGGGGGTCGAAACGGTGTGTCCGGTGCGGCCGGTGGTGGCTCCCATCCTGCCGCCGCCCGCCACGGAACCGGGCGCACCCTGACCGCCCTGACCGCCCTGCTCACCGCGGCCAGGTCCGACCTCGCCGGAACGCGCAGCGCCCAGTTCCGGTGCCCCGCCCCTGTTCCGCTCCTCGGATGTGTAACCAGGGCCGGGGCCTCCAGCGCGCTCGACGCCGGTACCCGGGGCGGGGCTTGTGGTCCCCGGGCCGCCGCTCCTCGGCTCCGCCCCGTGCCACGGCTTCGTACCCGCCACGCCGTACGGGTCCAGGATCCGGCCTGCGGCCCCGGGCTCGGCCTCGCCCCTGCCGTGCGGTCCCTCGCCGCTCCTCGGCCCCGGCAACTCCGAGCCCCGGCGCCCCTCGTCCTCGCTCACCCGCGCCGCGGCACGCGCCCCGGCGCGATACGCGGCTATGGCGCTGTTCCGTCCCGGCCGCGCGCCACCTCCGGGCTCCGGGGCCGGGGCCTGGGCCGGGGCTGCCTCGATCGCGGCCTGCCCTTGCGAGGGGGCAGAGCCATCGGGCTCGGCACCGCCACCGGCCTCAGCAGCGGTGCCGGCACCAGCACCCGCCGCGTCCCCACCCTCGAACCCCGCGAGGAACTCCTCGGGCCGAGGGTCGTACCCGCACAGCGCCTCTTCCGCCGCGCCCGCCGCGAGGCCCGTGAGGACCACTCGACCGTCGTCGCAGACCAGGACCGTGCGCGCGGTGATGTTCCGGTGGACCCAGCCGTGCGCGTGCAGCACCCGCAGCGCCGTCACCACGTCCGACGCGACCTCCGCCGCTCGGTACGGACTCAGCGGCCGGTCCGCGAGCAGCGCGGCCAGCGGCCTCGCCGCCACCAACTCGCTGACTATCCACAGCGAACCGCCCTCGGCGAACACGTCGAAGACCTGGTCGAGCCGAGGGTGGTCGGGGATCTGCGCGGCGGCCTGTGCCGCCTCTATCGCGCGGCGGACCGCCGGATCCGACGGCCGACGCGTCGTACGCGCCGACGGCCGCCGTACCGCCCCCGCGCTCACGAACCCGGCCGGAAGCTCCCCTTCCGGAAGGTCGCGCTCATCGAGCTCGAGCACTTCCGCGTCGACGACCTCGGGCAACGGGACCTGCCTGACCAGGACTTCCTGCCCGCTGTACGTGTCAAAGGCCCGCGTCTCGGCGAGTTCGTACTCATCCGCGGGAGGCAAGGGGAGGCGATAGCGGTCGGCGAGTACCCGCCCCGCGTATTCGTCCACGACGCCTCCCCCGACCGCCCGGTGGTCAATTCCGTTCGCCTTACGTCCTGTTGCGGCTGCGTACCGTCCGCAAGCACTCACGATACGTGCCGGAGGCAAACCACATTGAGGGGATGCGAGATCTCACCGGCACCGTTCCGCGGACCCAGGCTGAGTCAGGCCGGGTCCGGGCCGAGTCCGGCTACTTCTTCGGCTCGAACGTCTTCGTGAAAGTCCGCCACGTGTCCTTGCGCTCGGCGCTGTCCCACTTGGCTGCCTTGGCCGTGTACATGATTCCGTAGCCCAGGTGGTCGTTGACGACGAAGCCGCGGTCTATCGAGCGGTACTTCGTGCCGCCGTCGACGTACGTGAACTCCCAGTCGGCCGTGTTCCAGCCGCGGAAGTCGGCCTTCTCTATCCGGATCCGCTTGTACTGCGACCGGACCATGTACGACTCCTGCTTCTTCCAGTCGCCCACGGGGTCCGACTTGGGGGTCGGAGTCCAGCCGATCAGCAGCTTCTGCCCGTCCGGACCGGTGAAGCGCGCGCCCGCGGCACCCGTGGACTGGTACTTCCAGCCCTTGGGCAGGCCCACCGAGAAGCCCTGGGAGTGCTTGTACGTCGACTCGGCCACGTCCCCCGGCTCCTTGCCGGAGCCTTCGCCGCCGTCGCCGCCCTCGCCCGGATCCTGGCTCTCGCCTTCACCAGGGCTCGCCCCGGCTCCCGTTTCCGTGTCGTCCTTGCCCTTGCCCTCTTCGGCACCGTCGTCCTGCCCGGCGCCCTTGTCCTGCTCCTGCTCCTTCTCGCCGCTGCCCGCGGTCGCCCCGCTGGACGCGGCCTTGCCGCCGCCGTTCTTGCTGTCCCGCGCGCCGCCCTCGTCCCCGTCGCTCAGCGCGAACGCGAGCACGGTTCCGAGCACCGCGATCGCGAGAGCCAGGGAGAAGATCACGAGGGTGCGCCGCGGCACCACGTCGGTGAGCGAGGCCTTGGGAGGCGTCGTACGCGGCGGTGTCGCTCCGGCGCCGGCCCCGGAGCGAGATCCAGCCGCCGGAGCGGAAGAGGAAGCGGAATACGTGGAGGTGGTCGGGGAAGTGGATCGAGCGCCGGAAGCACCTGCTCCGGCAGCCCCGGAACCCGCGCCTGGACCAGCCGCCCCGGAACGCGAAGGCCTGCCCGCCACCGCCCCGGGAGCAGAGCCAGAGCGGGCACCAGAGCCAGTACCGGAACCAGAACGGGAGCCGGAACCGGAGTCAGCAGGCGAACCCGAAGAAGCAGAACCGGAAGCAGCCGATCCGGCCCCCGTGCCTGCTCCCGCGCCCCGCGTGGTTGCCGCAGCCGCGGCCTTCCGCACCGACCGGAGGGCACCCTTCAGCCGCTCGCCGGCCTCCTCACCCTTGCGACCGGAGGTCTCGGAGCTCCCGGAGGACCCAACGGCCCCGGCAGCACCGGAACCCCCGGAAGTCTCAGCCGTACCCGGAGAACCCGCCGTACCCGACGTACCCGCCGAACCAGAAGCCCCAGCAGCACCCACAGCCCCGGCGCCGGCCGCACCGGCCGCCCCGGCCGCACCCGCCCGACCAGAACTCCCCTTGCCCCTGCCGAACCGCTTCGCCAGCCCGGACGTCGGCGGCACCGGAGGCAACGGCACGACCTTCGTCGCGTCCACCGGCTCCGGCTCGTCCTTGACCTCCGGCGCGTGGATCACGTCGAGCAGGAGCGCCCGCGCCCCCGCGTCGTCGAGCCGCTGCTCGGGGTCCTTGGCCAGCAGGCCGTAGATGACCTTCTCCAACGGCCCGGCGTTCGTCGGCTGTTCGACGTCCTCGGTCATGACCGCGGTGAGGGTCGCGATCGCCGACCCCTTGTCGTACGGAGGCACGCCTTCCACGGCCGCGTACAGCAGACCGCCGAGCGACCACAGGTCGGCGGCGGGGCCGGGCTTGTGCCCGCGCGCCCGCTCCGGCGAGATGTACGAGGGCGCGCCGACGAGCATGCCGGTGGACGTGATCGACGGGTCACCCTCGACCTGCGCGATGCCGAAGTCCGTGAGAACGACCCGCCCGTCCTCGGCGATCAGCACGTTCGACGGCTTCACGTCACGGTGCAGGATTCCCTCGCGGTGCGCGGACCGCAGCACGTCGAGCACGGCGAGACCGACCTCGGCCGCGCGCCTCGGCGTGAGCAGCCCGTCCTCGCGGATGGCCTCGGCGAGGGACTTGCCCTCGACCAGCTCCATCACGATCCACGGTCGGTCGTCCTCGTCGACGACGTCGTACACGGTCACCGCACTGGTGTTGCGGATCCGCGCGATCGCCTTGGCCTCACGCAACGTACGCGTGATGAGCCGGCGCTTCTCGTCGTCGTCGATGCTCGACGGGAAACGCAGTTCCTTCACCGCGACCGTACGACCGAGTGTCTCGTCCTTGGCGCGCCAGACGGTTCCCATTCCGCCGCGGCCGAGCACTTCTCCCAGCCGGTAGCGCCCGGAGAGGAGACGTTCGCTCTTGTCCTGACGGGACTGACCCGTCTTCTCCGCGTCCGACATGCGTCCCCTCTGCTGCTACCGCTGCTACCCGCGCAACCCGCCCTGACAGAGCCTCCATTGTCCCTCACTCAGGGACTGGTCTACGCCCAGGGTCCGACGTCCCTCATGATGGGCTCCGCACAAGGAGGGACCGCCATGCCCAATACACGGACACTGCTGGCCATACCCCTCGCGGTGAGCCTCTTCGGCCTGGCCTCCGCCAGTGCGCCGCCGGCCGCGAAACCGGCCACGGACGCCACTCTTCCGTTGCTCGTCACCCGAGGCAAGGCCCCCGCCGCGGCTCTGTTGGCCCGCGAAGCCCCATGGTCAACGACCGTGCCGGGCGCCCCGAATCCCCCACCGGACCGGCAGGCGACCCCTCGGCCCCTCTGGCACTTCGCCCACGTCAACCGGCCCACAGCCGACAAAAGCGACGGCGGCGCCTCGCGCATCCGCCGCGCCGAACACTTCCGTGCGGGCAGCATCACCAAGACGTTCATCGCGACGGTCATCCTTCAACTGGCCGCCGAGCACCGCCTGTCCTTGTCCGACCCGGTGAAACGTCATCTGCCGGATCTCGTCCGCGGCAATGATCTCGACGGGCGCGCGCCCACTCTGCGGGCCCTGCTCACCCACACCAGCGGCCTCGCGGACTACACCACCGACACCAGAGGCCTCATCCCCCTCACTCCCACGCAGGCGGTTCGCACCGCCCTCGCCCTCCCCGCGACCACCCCCGGCCGCTGGTCCTACTCCAACACCAACTACGTCGTCCTCGGCATGGTGATCAAGCAGGTCACCGGCCGTTCGTACGCCACGGAGACCGCGCGCCGCATCATCACCCCCCTTCGCCTGTCCGGCACTTCCTTCCCCGGCACCCGCACCACGCTCCCGCCCCCGCACGGCCGCGCGTACACGAGCGAGGGCCGGGACGTCACCGCCCTCAACCCTGGCGTCGCGGGGGCCGCGGGGGAACTGATCTCCACCCTTGCCGACCTGGACCGCTTCTACGCCGCCCTGCTCGCCGGCCGACTGCTCCCCGTGCCCCAGCTCCGCCAGATGCTCAACACCCGTGCCGCACAAGGCCACTACGGCATGGGCCTCTTTCCGCAGAAACTGCCCTGCGGCACCACGGTCTGGGGCCACAACGGCCGCATCAGCGGAAGCTACGTACGCACCGCCGCCACCCGCGACGGCGGTCGCGTCCTCACCTTCCGGGTCAACACGGACCAACTGGCCGACCCGGCTCTCGAACGGACACTCCTGACAGCCGAGTTCTGCCCTCGCCCCTAGAGCGAGCGCCGGGACGGCTGCTCCTGGATGCCCCTAGAGCGGCACGATGTCCGGCGCCCCCAGCCTCGCCGCGTCCGCTGTCAGGTCGTCCGGCTGCCGCTGCGACTCCCGCTCCGCCTCCACCCGCTTCTCGTAGTGCTGGACCTCGCGCTCCACCTGGTCCTTGTCCCAGCCGAGGACAGGCGCCATCAGCTCGGCGCACGCCCGCGCGCTGCGCGTGCCCCGGTCGAACGTTTCGATCGAGATGCGTGTGCGCCGGGTCAGCACGTCATCCAGGTGCCGTGCCCCCTCGTGCGACGCGGCATAGACGATCTCGGCACGCAGATAGTCGTCCGCGGCGGGCAGCGGCTCGCCCAGGGTGGGATCGGCCATGACGAGGGCGAGGACCTCTTCGGCCAGTGAGCCGTACCGGTTCAACAGGTGCTCCACCCGGACCACATGAAGCCCGGTGCGGGCCGCGATCCTGGCGCGCGCGTTCCACAGCGCCTTGTACCCCTCGGCCCCGACCAGCGGGATGTCCTCGGTGACACAGTCGGCGACCCTCTGGTCCAGGCCGTGCACCGCCTCGTCCACGGCGTCCTTCGCCATGACGCGGTACGTCGTGTACTTGCCGCCCGCGATGACCACGAGACCGGGTGCCGGATGCGCCACCGTGTGCTCGCGCGAGAGCTTGCTCGTGGCGTCCGACTCGCCGGCGAGCAGCGGCCTGAGCCCTGCGTACACCCCTTGGACGTCGTCCCGGGAGAGCGGGACCGCGAGCACCGAGTTCACGTGCTCGAGCAGATAGTCGATGTCGGCGCTGGACGCCGCCGGGTGCGCCTTGTCCAGATCCCAGTCGGTGTCGGTCGTCCCCACGATCCAGTGGCGCCCCCACGGGATGACGAAGAGGACGCTCTTCTCGGTCCGCAGGATCAGCCCGGTCGTCGAGTTGATCCGGTCCTTCGGTACGACCAGATGGATGCCCTTGGACGCCCGGACGTGGAACTGTCCCCGCTCGCCGACCATCGCCTGCGTGTCGTCCGTCCACACCCCGGTGGCGTTGACCACCTGCTTGGCCCGGACCTCGTACTCCCCACCACCCTCGACGTCCTGGACCTTGGCCCCGACGACGCGCTCGCCCTCGCGCAGGAAGCCCGTGACCCGCGCGCGGTTGGCGACCTTGGCGCCGTACGCCGCGGCCGTGCGCACGAGTGTCGCCACATAGCGCGCGTCGTCCATCTGCGCGTCGTAGTACTGCATGGCCCCCGTCAGTGCGTCCTTCTTCAGGCACGGTGCGACGCGCAGGGCATGACGCCGGGTCAGGTGGCGGTGCATGGGCAGGCCTCGGCCGTGTCCTCGGGACATCGACATGGCGTCGTACAACGCGACGCCCGAGCCGGCGTAGATCCGCTCCCAGCCCTTGTGCTGCAAGGGGTACAGGAACGGCACCGGCTTCACGAGGTGGGGCGCGAGCCGCTCGAGGAGCAGGCCGCGCTCCTTCAGCGCCTCCCGCACCAGCGCGAAGTCGAGCATCTCCAGATAGCGCAGGCCGCCGTGGATCAGCTTGCTCGACCGGCTCGACGTGCCCGATGCCCAGTCCCGCGCCTCGACGAGGCCGGTGGACAAGCCGCGGGTCACGGCGTCGAGTGCGGTGCCCGCACCGACCACTCCCGCACCCACGACCAGGACATCCAGCTCCCGCTCGGCCATTTCCGCAAGTGACTCGGCACGCTCCGCCGGTCCCAACGTCGCTGTCCTCACCGCTGCCTCCCGTTTGCTGTCGGGTGTGGTCGCGCTCACATCATGCCCAGATTCTGGCCGGGTCCGCTGAGTTCGACCGCCGCCTGTGGACAACCTGCGGCCAACCCGCGGCCAACACTCCGACGCCCGGCGCAGCGCAATGCCGCATAACGGTCATATTTACTCCTAGTCTGACATTGCGCTGGTCCACCTTGTCCACAGGACTTGCGCGCTCGTCCCGCTCCGGCTATTGGGAGGACGGCCCACCGCCATGCCCGCAGATCTCGCCGTCATCGGTCTCGGCCACCTCGGCCTGCCCCTCGCCCAGGCCGCCGTCTCCGGCGGCATCGCCACCATCGGCTACGACCCCGCCCGCGCCGTCGACCTGGCGAGCGGCCGCCTGCCCTGCGACGGCGCCGAGGGAACCCTCACGGCCGCCGACGTCCGCCGGATGCTCTCGGGGGGCTTCAGGCCCACCACCGATCCGGTCGAGCTCGGCCGGGTGCGCACCGCGGTCATCTGCGCTCCCACCCCTCCGGCGGCCGACCGCAGCCTCGACCTGAGCCAGGTGGCCGAAGCCGCCCACGCCCTGGCCGCACGGCTGCGCCCGCACACCACGGTGATCCTCGAGTCACCCGCTTACCCCGGAACCACGGAGGAATTCCTGCGCCCCATCCTCGAAGAGGGCTCAGGCCTGCGCGCGGGCCGCGACTTCCACCTCGCGCACTCACCCGGCCGCCTCGACCCGGGCAACCGCACCCACGGCTACGCCGGCACCCCCAAGGTCATCGGCGGCCTCACCCCGGCCTGCACCGAATCGGCCGCCGCCTTCTACGGCCGCCTCACCGACAAGGTCGTACGCGCGCGTGGCCCACGCGAGGCCGAGACGGTGCACCTCCTGGAGACCAACTACCGGCACGTGAACATGGCCCTCGTCAATGAGATGGCCGTGCTCTGCCACGACCTGAGCATCGACCTGTGGGACGTCATCCGCTGCGCCGAGACCAAGCCCTTCGGCTTCCAGGCCTTCCGCCCGGGACCCGGCGTCGGCGGCCACGGCGTCCCCCTGGACATCCCGGGCCCCGGCCGCGGCACCCACCCCCTGCGCATGGTCGAACTGGCCCAGCAGGTCAACGACCGCATGCCCCGTTACGTGATCCAGCGCTCGGCGACCCTGCTCAACGAACACGGCAAGTCGGCCCGCGGCGCCCGCGTCCTGCTCCTCGGCGTCACGTACAAGCCCGACCTGGCCGACCAGCAGGGCTCCCCCGCCCAGGAGGTCGCCACCCGCCTGATGGAGATGGGCGCCGCCGTCAGCTACCACGACCCCTACGTGCCCAGCTGGAGCGTGCTCGGCCACCCCGTCCCCCGCGCGGACTCCCTCTACGAGGCGGCGGCCGACGCCGACCTCACGATCCTGCTCCAGCACCACCGCACGTACGACCTGCAAGGTCTCGCCGTGAAGGCCCAGCTGCTCCTCGACACCCGCGGCGCGACCCCGGCGGGCGCGGCACACCGCCTCTGAGAGCGTCCGGACACACAAGAAGGGCCCCGGTACGCGTACCGGGGCCCTTCTTGAAGAAGCAGGCGATCAGCGGCTGTGCTGCGAGTCCGCGACCGTCACCTCGACGCGCTGGAACTCCTTGAGCTCGCTGTAGCCCGTCGTCGCCATCGCCCGGCGCAGCGCCCCGAAGAAGTTCATCGAGCCGTCCGGGATGTGCGAGGGACCGGTGAGGATCTCCTCCGTCGTGCCGACCACACCGAGGTCGACGCGCTTGCCGCGCGGCACATCCTCGTGGACGGCCTCCATGCCCCAGTGGTGGCCCTTGCCCGGCGCGTCCGTGGCGCGCGCGAGCGGGGAGCCCACCATCACCGCGTCGGCACCACAGGCGATGGCCTTGGGCAGGTCACCGGACCAGCCCACGCCGCCGTCGGCGATGACGTGCACGTACCGGCCGCCGGACTCGTCCATGTAGTCACGGCGGGCGGCCGCGACATCCGCGACGGCGGTGGCCATCGGCACCTGGATGCCCAGGACGTTGCGCGTGGTGTGCGCGGCGCCGCCGCCGAAGCCGACGAGGACACCGGCCGCGCCCGTGCGCATCAGGTGCAGCGCGGCGGTGTACGTGGCGCAGCCGCCGACGATCACCGGCACGTCGAGCTCGTAGATGAACTGCTTCAGGTTCAGCGGCTCGGCGGCGCCGGAGACGTGCTCGGCCGAGACGGTCGTCCCGCGGATGACGAAGATGTCGACACCGGCGTCCACGACGGCCTTGGAGAACTCGGCGGTCCGCTGCGGGGAGAGCGCGGCGGCGGTGACCACGCCCGAGTCGCGCACCTCCTTGATGCGCTGCTTGATCAGGTCGGCCTGGATCGGCGCGGCGTAGATCTCCTGGAGGCGCCGGGTGGCGTTGTCGGTGTCCAGCTCCGCGATCTCGTCGAGCAGCGGCTGCGGGTCCTCGTACCGCGTCCACAGGCCTTCGAGGTTCAGGACGCCGAGGCCGCCGAGCTCACCGATGCGGATCGCGGTCTGCGGGGAGACGACCGAGTCCATCGGCGCCGCCAGGAAGGGCAGCTCGAAGCGGTAGGCGTCGATCTGCCAGGCGATCGAGACCTCCTTCGGGTCGCGGGTACGACGGCTCGGCACGACGGCGATGTCGTCGAAGGCGTACGCGCGGCGGCCGCGCTTGCCGCGCCCGATCTCGATCTCAGTCACGTGGGTGGCCCTTCAGCTTTCTTCGGTACTTCGCACTTCTTCGGCACTTCGGCACTCGGTCTGCCGCTCCAGTATCCCCGACGCGCACAAAGGGGGCGGCCCGGGGAATCCGGACCGCCCCTCCACGCGCGCGTGGAACGCTGTCAGCGCCTCTCGGCCTGGGTGAGCGTCAGCGCTTGTTCGTGTAGTTCGGCGCTTCGACCGTCATCTGGATGTCGTGCGGGTGGCTCTCCTTGAGGCCCGCCGAGGTGATCCGTACGAAACGGCCCTTGGACTCCATCTCGTCGATGGAGGCGGCGCCCACGTACCCCATCGTCTGGCGCAGGCCGCCGACGAGCTGGTGCAGCACGTTGGCCAGCGGGCCGCGGTAGGCCACCTGACCCTCGATGCCCTCGGGGACGAGCTTGTCGTCCGAGGAGACCTCCGCCTGGAAGTAGCGGTCCTTCGAGTACGAACGTCCCTGGCCGCGGGACTGCATGGCACCGAGCGAACCCATGCCGCGGTAGGACTTGAACTGCTTGCCGTTGATGAACATCAGCTCACCCGGCGACTCCTCGCAGCCCGCGAGCAGCGAGCCGAGCATCACGGTGTCGGCGCCGGCGGCCAGCGCCTTGCCGATGTCGCCCGAGTACTGGAGGCCGCCGTCGCCGATGACCGGGACACCGGCCGCACGCGCCGCGACAGCCGCCTCGTAGATGGCGGTGACCTGCGGGACGCCGATGCCGGCGACCACGCGGGTGGTGCAGATGGACCCCGGGCCGACACCGACCTTGACGCCGTCGACACCGGCGTCGATCAGGGCCTGCGCGCCGTCGCGCGTCGCGACGTTGCCGCCGATGACGTCGACGCCCACGCCCGACTTGATCTTCGACATCCAGCTCAGGGCGTTGCTGTTGTGACCGTGCGAGGTGTCGACGATGAGGAAGTCCACGCCCGCGCCGGCCAGTGCCTGCGCGCGCTCCAGGGCCTCGGGGCTCGCGCCGACGGCGGCACCGACGAGGAGACGGCCCTCGGCGTCCTTGGCGGCGTTCGGGTACTGCTCGGCCTTCTTGAAGTCCTTGACCGTGATGAGGCCCTTGAGGATCCCCGAGTCGTCGACGAGCGGCAGCTTCTCGATCTTGTGGCGGCGCAGCAGCTCCATGGCGTCGACGCCGGAGATGCCGACCTTGCCGGTCACGAGCGGCATGGGCGTCATGACCTCGCGCACCTGGCGGCTGCGGTCGTTCTCGAAGGCCATGTCGCGGTTGGTGACGATGCCGAGCAGCTTGCCCGCCGGGTCGGTCACCGGGACGCCGCTGATGCGGAACTTGGCGCACAGCGCGTCGGCCTCGCCCAGCGTGGCGTCCGGGTGCACGGTGATCGGGTCGGTGACCATGCCGGACTCGGAGCGCTTCACCAGGTCGACCTGGTTGACCTGGTCCTCGATCGACAGGTTGCGGTGCAGCACGCCGACGCCACCTTGCCGCGCCATGGCGATCGCCATGCGGGCCTCGGTGACCTTGTCCATCGCCGCGGACAGCAGCGGAATGTTCACGCGTACGTTGCGGGAGATACGGGACGAGGTGTCGACCGCGTTCGGCAGGACTTCCGACGCGCCGGGCAGCAGCAGCACGTCGTCGTAGGTCAGCCCGAGCGTCGCGAATTTCTCGGGCACTCCGTCGACGTTTGCAGTCATGACACCTTCCCCAAATGGCCTTGATCGGTGCGGATGTCCATGCTAACGGGAACGGAGGGTGTCTCATTCCACGATCAAGATCATCGGTCAGGTTTGTACGTTCATACGTCGTGAACGGACGTCGAGGGCGCTCGCCGAACGGCCGCTGATCGTTACTGCTCGGCCAGTGCCCACAACCGACTACTGCTCGGCCAGCGCCCGCAACCGGCTCAACGCGCGATGCTGCGCGACCCGCACCGCACCCGGTGACATGCCGAGCATCTGTCCGGTCTCCTCGGCCGTGAGCCCGACCGCGATCCTCAGGAGCAGCAGCTCGCGCTGGTTCTCCGGAAGGTTCGCCATCAGCTTCTTGGCCCATGCGGCATCGCTGCTGAGCAGCGCGCGCTCCTCGGGACCGAGGGAGTCGTCGGGCCGCTCGGGCATCTCGTCCGACGGCACGGCGGTGGATCCGGGATGGCGCATCGCGGCGCGCTGCAGGTCGGCGACCTTGTGCGCGGCGATCGCGAAGACGAAGGCCTCGAAGGGGCGCCCCGTGTCCTTGTACCGGGGCAGCGCGAGGAGGACCGCGACGCACACTTCCTGCGCCAGGTCCTCCACGAAGTGCCGCGCGTCTCCGGGCAGTCGGGAGAGTCTGGTGCGGCAGTACCGCAGCGCCAGGGGATGTACATGAGCCAGCAGATCGTGCGTCGCCTGCTCGTCACCCTCGACCGCGCGAAGGACGAGGGCACCGATCACCGTCGTCTTGTCATCGCGCATCGGTCCATGGTGCCTTGGCGCCGATTGATCCGTGGCACCACGTCCGTAGTTGTGCACCGAAGCGTTATGAGCAGGTGCGCCGGAACTCATCTCGTGCGCCCTCCCCTCCCGCTCGACCGACCTGTCCCCGAGGAACTCCACATCTCAAGGATGCGGCATCGGCGGCGAAGCAACGGCAACCGCTCCCCCGAGAGGGAGCGACGGGCGTCCGTCACCCCGCCCACCACACGGCGGGCGGGGATCGCCGTGCCCGCACGGCGGCACACCTATCGGACCAGGCCCCAGCGGAAACCGAGCGCCACGGCGTGCGCGCGGTCCGAGGCGCCGAGCTTCTTGAACAACCGCCTGGCGTGGGTCTTGACCGTGTCCTCGGAGAGAAAAAGCTCACGTCCGATCTCGGCGTTGGACCGGCCGTGGCTCATGCCCTCGAGCACCTGGATCTCACGCGCGGTGAGGGTGGGCGCCGCGCCCATCTCGGCCGAACGCAGTCTGCGCGGAGCCAGCCGCCACGTCGGGTCGGCGAGCGCCTGGGTGACGGTCGCGCGCAGCTCGGCACGCGAGGCGTCCTTGTGCAGATAGCCGCGGGCACCGGCGGCGACCGCGAGCGCGACGCCGTCCAGGTCCTCGGCCACGGTGAGCATGATGATGCGCGCACCGGGGTCGGCGGACAGCAGCCGCCGGACCGTCTCCACGCCGCCCAGACCGGGCATGCGTACGTCCATCAGAATCAGGTCCGAGCGGTCGGCGCCCCAGCGGCGGAGGACTTCCTCGCCGTTGGCCGCCGTCGTCACACGCTCGACGCCGGGCACGGTCGCAACCGCGCGGCGGAGCGCCTCTCGGGCAAGCGGGGAGTCGTCGCAGACGAGGACGGATGTCATGACTGTCCTCCGCGGCTCTCACAGCTGCTGCGCGTCACCTTGAGCCTCCAGGCTGGTACATATTCGTCACCTGTGCGGTTGACGCTCTCGGACATCTGCCCGAGCGCTTGTTCTTTCAACCGCCTCGCACTCTCAACGACGGTCACCCGAAAGAGTTACGGGGCGGTCAGCCACGTTCGGCACTCTACGTGAGGGCGCGGACACAGAGCAGACAGCGCAAGAGACCCTCAACCTTTCATCACAACCCATGCCCCATTTAGCCCTCTTCCTTCCCTTTTGCTGGTGTCTGTGGCTAGATTTTCCAATGAGTCATATTTTCATCTCCTTAGACAGTAGATGTACGGTCGTGGGCACCGTATCCGCGCAGAACGGCTACCAGGAGACAAGCAATGGCAGATTTCTCCCGCCTTCCCGGACCGAACGCTGATCTCTGGGACTGGCAGCTCCTCGCGGCCTGCCGCGGGGTCGACAGCTCGCTCTTCTTCCACCCCGAGGGCGAGCGGGGCGCGGCACGCAGCGCGCGTGAGAACTCCGCCAAGGAGGTCTGCATGAGGTGCCCGGTACGCGCGGAGTGCGCCGCTCACGCCCTCGCGGTGCGGGAGCCGTACGGCGTGTGGGGCGGCCTCACCGAGGACGAGCGCGAAGAACTCATGGGCCGCGCGCGCAACCGCCTGGTCACCACATCCGCACCCTCGGCGTCGTCCTCACACGGCGGAATGATCACGCACACCTGAAGGAACGTTTCTCCAGGAAGCGCTCAGCGCTCCGCGGCACGCGCGAGGTGGTCGAGCGTGGCCGCCACCGCGGGCACCTGGGCCAGATCCGGCAGGGTGAGCGCGACGATCTCGCGCTGGACGGCAGGCTCCACCGTCACTGTGCGTGCACCTTTGGGGCGAACGGACTCGATGGCCAGTTCGGGCAGCACCGCGACCCCGAGGCCCGCGCCGACCAGACCGATCACCGCCGGATAGTCGTCGGTCGCGAAATCGATGCGGGGCACGAAACCCGCCCCTTCGCAGACCTCGACCAGCTGCCTGCGGCAGCGCGGACAGCCCGCGATCCACGGCTCGTCGGCCAGCTCCCCGATGGCGACCGACTCGGCCTCGGCGAGCCGGTGCCCCTCGGGCACGAGACCGACGAGCCGGTCGGCGAGAAGGGGGCGTACGACCAGGTCGTCCCACTCCTCGGCGGCGGACGCGCCTTCGTAGCGGAAGGCGAGCGCCACGTCGCAGTCGCCCTCGCGCAACATCTCGACCGAGCGCGGCGGTTCGGCCTCCACGAGCGAGACACGGGTACCGGGGTGAGCCGCGCGCAGGGCGGCCAGCGCGCTGGGGACCAGCGTCGAGCTGCCGCTGGGGAAGGAGACCAGGCGGACGCGGCCCGCCCGCAGGCCCGCGATCGCGGCGACCTCCTCCTCGGCGGCGGTCAGGCCCGCAAGAATCCCGGTGGCATGCCGGACCAGGGCCTCGCCCGCCTGGGTCAGGCGCATCTCACGCCCCGTGCGGATCAGCAGCGTCGTGCCCGCGGAGGCTTCGAGTGCCTTCATCTGCTGGCTCACGGCGGGCTGGGTGCAGCCGAGCTCGCGCGCGGCGGCCGAGAAGGAACCGCTGGCGGCGACGGCACGCAGGACACGGAGATGACGGGCCTCGATCATGCGTGAAGCATAAGTGACGCTTGGGGTATACGCCCAATAATGCGTCGACGCTTTGGGTGAGCTCGCCTAGCCTGCCGTCATGAAGCTTCTCTCCGTGAATCTGGGCCGGTTCAAAGCCGTGGAGTACACCGACGCTCCCTCGGGCGGCACCGGCATCGACAAGCAGCCCGCCGAAGGGGCCGTACGGGTGACGGCTCCCGGCGCGAAGGGGGTGGGCGGGAGCGGGGTGGCCGGGGACGAGGTCTGCGACCGGCGGCACCACGGCGGGAACGACCAGGCGGTGTACGCCTATGCGCGCGAGGACCTCGACGAGTGGGAGCGCCTGCTCGGCCATCCGCTCGCCAACGGCTCCTTCGGCGAGAACCTCACGACGTACGGCCTCGACGTGAACGGCGCGAGGATCGGCGAGCGTTGGCGCGTCGGCCCCGATCTGCTGCTCGAGGTGACGTCGGGCCGCATTCCCTGCCAGACGTTCCAGGGCCACCTCGGCGAGACCCGGTGGGTCAAGCGCTTCACGCAGCAGGGCACTCCCGGCGCCTATCTGCGGGTGATCGAACCGGGAGAGATCCGGGGCGGGGACCCGATCGAGGTCGCGCACCGACCGGGGCACGACATCACCGTCGCCTACCAGTTCAGGGCCGCCATGACGGAGAAGCACCTGCTGCCGAGTCTGCTCGCCGCCGGTGACGCGCTCCACCCCGAGCTGATCGAGGCGGCCAGGAAGTACGTGGAGAAGCAGAGCGGGCCGGGAGGTCATCCGGGTTACACGGAGGCCACCGGATCTCACTAGCCTTGGTCCATGACTACGGCTCTGATTACGGGATCGACCGCCGGTATCGGCGCGGCCTTCGCCCGGCGGCTCGCCGGTGACGGCCACAACCTGGTCCTGGTGGCACGGAACACCGAGCGACTGCGGGAACAGGCGACCGAACTGCACGACCGGCACGGCATCGAGGCGGAGGTGCTCACCGCGGACCTCGCGACCGACGACGGGATCGCCGCCGTCGAGAAGCGCCTCGCGGACCGCAGGAACGCGGTCGACCTCCTGGTGAACAACGCCGGGTTCGGCAACAAGGGCCAGTACCTGGAGGTGCCGATCGAGGAAGAGCTGACGATGCTCAAGGTGCACTGCGAGGCGGTGCTCCGGCTGACGTCGGCGGCGACGGAGTCGATGCGGGAGCGGGGCCGCGGCGGCGTCGTCAACGTCGCCTCGGTGGCGGCGTTCGTGCCGCGCGGGACGTATGGCGCGTCGAAGGCGTGGGTCGTGCAGTTCACCCAGGGGGCGGCGAAGGACCTGGCCGGTTCCGGGGTCCGGCTGATGGCGCTGTGCCCCGGCTTCGTACGGACCGAGTTCCACGAGCGCGCCGGGATGGGGACGTCGAACATCCCCAAGTGGATGTGGCTCGACGCGGACAAGCTGGTCGCGGCCGCGCTGTCCGACCTGGCGCGGGGCAAGACCCTGTCCATCCCGGACCCGCGCTACAAGGCGCTGATGGGCGTGGTGAAGGTGACGCCGAGGGCGCTCCTCGGCGGAGTGACGTCGAGGACGGGACGCAAGTACGGCCCGCAGTAGGACATCCGGGGGCGGCGCCCCGTCAGGGGCGCGGGGAACTGCGCGCCAAGCCACGACGGTCCCGCACCCGAGAAAGCCCGGAGGCCCGGCACCCCACCACGGGGTACCGGGCCTCAGGTCAAGCCAGCGCGGCGGGTCAGTGCGAGTGACCGTGGCCGTGGCCCGCGGCGTCGCCCTCGTCCTCGGCCGGCTTCTCGACGACCAGGGTCTCGGTCGTGAGCAGCAGGGAGGCGATCGACGCGGCGTTCTCCAGAGCGGAGCGCGTGACCTTCACCGGGTCGATGACGCCGGCCTTGACCAGGTCGCCGTACTCGCCGGTGGCGGCGTTGAAGCCGAAGCCCTTGTCGAGCTCGGCGACCTTCGAGGTGATGACGTAGCCCTCGAGGCCGGCGTTCTCGGCGATCCAGCGCAGCGGCTCGACGGCGGCGCGGCGGACGACGGCGACACCGGTGGCCTCGTCGCCCTCCTTGCCGAGGTTGCCCTCGAGCACCTTGACGGCGTGCACCAGAGCGGAGCCACCACCGGAGACGATGCCCTCCTCGACCGCGGCGCGGGTCGCGGAGATGGCGTCCTCCAGACGGTGCTTCTTCTCCTTGAGCTCCACCTCGGTGGCGGCGCCGACCTTGATGACGCACACGCCGCCGGCCAGCTTCGCGAGGCGCTCCTGGAGCTTCTCACGGTCCCAGTCGGAGTCCGTGGCCTCGATCTCGGCCTTGATCTGGTTGACGCGACCCTCGACCTCGGAGGCGTTGCCGCCGCCGTCGACGACGGTGGTGTCGTCCTTGGTGATGGTCACGCGGCGGGCGGTGCCGAGCACGTCCAGGCCGACCTGGTCGAGCTTGAGGCCGACCTCTTCGGCGATGACGGTGCCGCCGGTGAGGGTGGCGAGGTCACCGAGCATGGCCTTGCGGCGGTCGCCGAAGCCGGGGGCCTTCACCGCGACGGCGTTGAAGGTGCCGCGGATCTTGTTCACGACCAGGGTCGAAAGGGCCTCGCCCTCGACGTCCTCGGCGATGATCAGCAGCGGCTTCGAGGCGTTGGTCTGGATGACCTTCTCGAGCAGCGGCAGCAGGTCCTGGATGGACGAGATCTTGCCCTGGTGGATCAGGATGTACGGGTCGTCGAGGACGGCCTCCATACGCTCCTGGTCGGACACCATGTACGGGGACAGGTAGCCCTTGTCGAAGGCCATGCCCTCGGTGAAGTCCAGCTCCAGACCGAAGGTGTTGGACTCCTCGACGGTGATGACACCGTCCTTGCCGACCTTGTCCATCGCCTCGGCGATGAGCTCGCCGACCTGCGGGTCCTGGGCGGACAGACCGGCGACGGCCGCGATGTCGGCCTTGTCGTCGATCGGGCGCGCGGTGGCGAGGAGCTCCGCGGAGACGGCCGCGACAGCGGCGTCGATGCCCTTCTTCAGGGCGGCCGGGGAGGCGCCGGCGGCTACGTTGCGCAGGCCTTCCTTGACCAGGGCCTGGGCGAGCACGGTCGCGGTGGTGGTGCCGTCACCCGCGATGTCGTTGGTCTTGGTCGCCACCTCCTTGACGAGCTGCGCGCCGAGGTTCTCGTACGGGTCCTCGACCTCGACCTCACGGGCGATGGTGACACCGTCGTTGGTGATGGTGGGAGCGCCGAACTTCTTGTCGATGACGACGTTGCGGCCGCGGGGGCCGATCGTCACCTTGACCGTGTCGGCAAGCTTGTTGACGCCGCGCTCGAGGGCGCGACGGGCGTCCTCGTCGAACTTCAGGATCTTCGCCATGGGAGCGGTTCAGCCCTCTCGAAAAATCGGGTTCAAACGAACTGCGCCCCTCGCCGCCCGGCAATCAGCAGCGGGGTGACCAGGGGCGCAACTCAAAAGCAAAACTGGTGAAGCAGGTGAATTACTTCTCGACGATCGCGAGCACGTCGCGAGCCGAGAGGACGAGGTACTCGTCGCCGTTGTACTTCACCTCGGTGCCGCCGTACTTGCTGTACAGCACGACATCGCCGACCTTCACGTCGAGCGGCAGGCGCTCGCCGTTCTCGAAGCGGCCCGGGCCCACGGCGAGGACAGCACCCTCCTGGGGCTTCTCCTTCGCGGTGTCCGGAATGACCAGGCCAGAGGCCGTGGTCTGCTCGGCGTCGAGCGGCTGGACCACAATGCGGTCCTCGAGCGGCTTGATGGCAACCTTGGAGCTGGCGGTCGTCACGATCCGGTCTCCCCCTTCGGAGATCTACGGGGTTAACAGTCTGGGGTGGCGACCAGGTGGATCCGTCGTCGCGGGTGCCGGACCTGCCCGTCGCTGGTTGGCACTCTCCAGTGGTGAGTGCCAAGGCCGAGACTAGGACGACGATTAGCACTCGGTCAAGCGGACTGCTAATTCGCTGACGCGGGTCTTATCCGGACGGAGACACCGAGGGGCCCCCGCGCCCCTCGGGGCAACGTTCCTCCGCGTCGGGCGGTTCCGTCTCCGCGGCCGTGCGGCGACCGGCTTCCGGTGCTCCCGCGGGCGGGGCGCAGCTGGGCGAGGCCCCCGGTTTCCGCGGCGGGACCTTCTCCGCCGCCTTGCGGCCGAGGCGCTCGATCGGGTCCACCGACTGTGCGCATCCGGTGAGCAGCGCGGGCGCGAGCACGCCCGCCGCGACGACCGCGGCGAGGCAGCGGCGCGCCCGCGCCCGCCCGGTCACAGGTAGTCCTCCAGCCTGGCCACCGCGTACCCCTTGTCGGTGACCGTCTTCATGACCTTGCGGACCATGTCGGGCATGGTGCCCTTCCAGTCCTCGCGCCCCCGGAAGTGCGTGAGGATGATGTCGCCGGGGTGCAGGTCCCGGTCCCACTCGCGCCACTCCATGTGGTCGGCGAAGGCCTCGGACGCCCACAGCGGCACGGCCTTGATGCCGCAGGACTTGGCGGCCCGCAGCGTGTCCGCGTTGTAGTTGCCGTACGGCGGGCGGAAGAGTTCGGGCCGCTTGCCGTAGCGCTTGTGGATGACGTTCTGCATGCCACAGATCTCGCGGCGCTGGCCCTCGTACGAGAGCCCCGGCATGTAGCGGTGGTTGAGGGTGTGGTTGTTCAGGACGACACCACGCGACTGCATCTTCTTGAAGTAGCCGTAGTCCTCCTTGACCAGGTAGTCGCTGAGGAACGCGGTGTACGGGATCTGCAGTTCGCTCATCATCTTGAGCAGCGCCGGGTCCTTCTCGGCGCCGTCGTCGATGGTCAGGAAGACGATCTTCTTCTTGGTCGGGATCGTCGTGAAGACGGGCGGCAGACTCGCCTGCCCCTTGACCTCGAATCCCTTGCGGGTGGTGATCTTCGGCTTCTTGGCCGGGGCGGGCGGCGCGGCCAGCGGGGGCTTCGCCAGGCCCCAGCGCTTCGCGGCGGCGGCGCGGGCGACCTGGGCGACGCGGAGTTTCTGGGCGTAGGAGTCGAGGGCGCGGGCGGGCGGCGCGTCCAGGCGCTGCTGTCCGGGGGCGGGGTTCGCTCCGCCGTCGGCGCCCGAGGCACAGCCGGAGGCGATCGCGGCGGCGACGAGCACGGCCACCCCGGCGCGCACCTGTCCCCTGACCCGGCGCCGTGCCGGACCCCGTCCCCGACTCTTCCGCCTTGGGCCGAATTCGTCGTTTTGTCGTACTAGTTGCATGGCGCCGGATCTTTGCAGCTCACAGGCCCGCCACCGGGCCGACACCGCCACCGGGCGCGCACCATCCACCGACTGGCCCACAATGGGCCGGGTGAACGACCTCGACCGTGATCCGACTGCCCCGACCGCCCTGACCTCCTTCTCCGCGCTGCTCACCCCCGAGGGCCGGTCCCTGCTCGATCTCGACGAGGTGCGGGAGGCCGATCCGGCGCGGGAGCTGGCCGTCGCGACACGCCTGCGCCGCGAGCACCCGGCGGAGCTGGTCACGGCGGTACTCGCGCAGGCGCGGCTGCGGCGCCGCGCGGTGGCGAAGTTCGGGGCCGAGGACGCGGGACGGATGTTCTTCACCCCGAACGGCGTCGAGCAGGCGACCCGTACGAGCGTGGCCGTGCACCGCGCCGAGAGCTTCAGGGCGCTCGGCGTAAGGAGCGTGGCCGACCTCTGCTGCGGCATCGGCGGCGACGCGATCGCCCTCGCCCGGGCCGGGATCGCCGTCCTCGCCGTCGACCGCGACCCGCTGACCTGCGCGGTGGCGCGCGCGAACGCGGACGCCCTCGGCCTCGCCGACCTCATCGAGGCGCGCGAGGCCGATGTCACCGAGGTCGACACGTCCGCGTACGACGCGGTCTTCGTGGACCCGGCGCGACGCGGCGGGCGGGGCCGGATCTTCGACCCGGAGGCCTACTCCCCGCCGCTCTCCTGGGCGATCGAGGCCGCCCGCAAGGCCCCGCACGCGGCGCTGAAGATCGCTCCCGGCGTTCCGCACGAGGCGGTGCCCGCCGATGCCGCGGCGGAGTGGATCTCGGACGCCGGGGACGTGAAGGAGGCCGTGCTGTGGTTCGGCACGGACACCCCGTCCTCGCACCGCGCGACCCTGCTGCCCTCGGGCGCCTCGCTGTGGTCCTCGCTCGACGCGATGCTGCCCGATCCCGGGGTACGGCCGGTGGGGCGCTACCTGTACGAGCCGGACGGCGCCGTCATCCGCGCGCATCTGGTGGCGGAGGTGGCCGCGCGGGTGGAGGGCGGTCTGATCGACGAGACCATCGCGTACGTCACCTCCGACGCACCGCACGCGACGCCGTACGCGGTGGCGTACGAGATCACCGACCAACTCCCCTTCGGCGTGAAGAAGTTGAAGGCCCTGCTCCGGGAGCGGGAGGTCGGGATCCTGACGGTGAAGAAGCGGGGCTCCGCGGTGGAGCCCGAGGAATTGCGGCGGAAGGTGAAGCCGCAGGGCAAGAACGCGGCGACGGTCTTCCTCACGCGGGTGGCGGGGGCGCCGGCGATGCTGATCGGGCAGCCGGTGCCAGACGCCTGAAGCCTGGGCCTCGGGCACCGTCGATCACCGGCTCCGCCGAGTTCGTCCTCAATCGCCGGACGGGCTGATTCTTTCGGCTCGCCCCAGCAACAACTCCCGCTCCCTCGAGTTCCGCGTGAGGCCCGCCGCCCGCTCGAACTCCGCCCGCGCCTCCGCCGCACGCCCGAGCCGCAGCAGCAGGTCGCCCCGCACGCTCGGCAGCAAGTGGTAGTCCTTCAGGGCGGGTTCGTCGGCGAGGGCGTCCACCAGGCGCAGGGCCTGGGCCGGGCCCGAGGCCATCGACACCGCCACCGCGCGGTTCAGTTCGATCACCGGTGACGGGGTGCGGGCGCCGAGCAGGCCGTACAGGGCGACGATCTGGGGCCAGTCCGTCTCCTCGTACGACGGCGCGTTGGCATGGCAGGCGGCGATCGCGGCCTGCAGCTCATAGGGACCGGGGCCGCCCGTCGACGCGGCCCGCGCACGGGCGAGCGCGGCGAAGCCCCGCCGGATCAGCGGCCGGTTCCAGTGGCGCCGGTCCTGGTCCGCGAGGAGCACCGGCTCACCCTTCGGCCCCGTACGCGCCGCCGAGCGGGACGCCTGGAGCTCCAACAGCGCGGCGAGGCCGTGCACTTCGGGCTCCCGCGGCATCAGGCCCGCCAGTACGCGGGCCAGCCGGAGCGCGTCCTCGCACAGCGATGGGCGCAGCCAGTCGTCGCCCGCCGTGGCCGCGTACCCCTCGTTGAAGATGAGGTAGATGACTTCGAGCACCGAACCGAGCCTCGCCTCGCGCTCGGCCCCGTACGGCACCTCGAAGGGCACGCCCTTGGTGGCGAGGGTGCGCTTCGCGCGCACGACGCGCTGGGCCACCGTCGCCTCCGGGACCAGCATCGCGCGGGCGATCTCCGCCGTCGCGAGGCCGCCGAGCAGCCGCAGGGTGAGCGCGATGCGGGCCTCGGCGGAGAGCACCGGGTGGCAGGCGGTGAAGACGAGGCGCAGGAGGTCGTCGTCGATGTCGTCGGGGTCGGCGGGATCGTCGACATGGGGCGGTGCCACCTCCAGGTCGCGGCCCATCTCCGCCAGCTTGCGCGCGTAGCGCTCCCTGCGGCGTACGAGGTCGATGGCCCGGCGCTTGGCGGTGGTCGTCAGCCAGGCGCCCGGGTTGTCGGGGACGCCGTCGCGCGGCCACTGTTCCAGCGCGGCGACCATCGCGTCCTGCGCCAGCTCCTCCGCGATGCCCACGTCGCGCACGATCCGGGCGACGCTCGCGATGAGGCGCGGGGACTCGATGCGGAAGACGGCCTCGATGGCGCGGTCGGGAGAGTCCTGGCGAGGGTGCTCTGAGGAGTGAGCCGTCACGGCGACCCATCAGAGCACCCTTCGCGAGACACCGCAAAGACCCCGGTGCTCACGGCCCTCGGCGAGGGTCAGCCCTCGATGATCTCCCGGACCTCCGCCGTGACCGTCCACTGCTCGTCGTGCGTCTTCAGGAACCGGCTCGCCCACTCGACGGCCTCGGCCCTGTCCTTGCACTGCGTGATCGAGTACCCGCCGACGACCTCCTTGGCCTCGGTGAACGGGCCGTCCGTGACGGAGACTCGGCCACCGCTCCAGTGCACCTGGGTGGTCTCGGAGCTCGGGGTGAGTCCCGCGGTGTCGAGCATCACCCCGGCCTTGGTGATCTCCTCCAGGAGCGCGCCCATGCGCTCGCCCATCTCGGGGCTCGGGCCGCCCTCGGGGGAGTTCTTCTCGTTGACGCGGATCATCGTCAGAAAGCGCGGCATGACCGGTTCTCCATTCGGTGTGCGGGCGGGGCTTCTTCCCGCCTCTCACCCATGCGTCGAACGGGAGACGCCCGGATCGACACCCGCCCCGAAATTCTTTGGACTTTCTCGGTCGCAGCCCCTCGGTCAGCCGAGGCCCACCGACTCGAACCGCCAGCGGTGCACCGCCCGCGTCACCAGCTCCGGCGCGGGCTCCGGGAGTTCCGGGAGGTCGGCGTCGTACGCGGCGTCCCACCAGGTCAGGACGAGCACCCGGTCCTGCGGGGCGCGGAAGCTCTCCCGGCGGACCGGCTCACCGTCCAGGACCTGGGCCCGCGCCCACGCGAGCAGTTCTTCGCCCCGCCCGTCGGCGGCGCGGGCCTCCCACATCAGCGCGACGGTCACGAGTACAGGTTCTCCGCGCTGACCTCGTGCACGTGATCGTGACCGTGCACGTGATCGTGCGAGTGCGAGTGGCCCGGCACGTGCGGCTCCGTCACCGGCAGCGAGGAGTCCGCCGAGAGGTCCCAGTCGGACGCCGACCGGTTCCTGGCCACCATCTCCGCGCCCAGCGCGGCCACCATCGCGCCGTTGTCCGTGCACAGCTTCGGCCGCGGCACCCGCAGCCGGATCCCGGCAGCCTCGCAGCGCTCCTGCGCCAGGGCGCGCAGCCGCGTGTTGGCGGCCACGCCACCGCCGATCATCAGGTGGTCCACGCCCTCGTCCTTGCAGGCCCGCACGGCCTTGCGGGTCAGCACGTCGACGACCGCCTCCTGGAAGGACGCCGCCACGTCACGGACGGGAACGTCCTCGCCCGCCGCCCGCTTGGCCTCGATCCAGCGCGCGACGGACGTCTTCAGACCGGAGAAGGAGAAGTCGTACGCCGCGTCGCGCGGCCCGGTGAGGCCGCGCGGGAACGCGATCGCCCGCGGGTCGCCCTCCTTCGCGTACCGGTCGATGACGGGCCCGCCGGGGAAGCCGAGGTCGAGCACCCGCGCGATCTTGTCGAAAGCCTCGCCCGCCGCGTCGTCGATGGTCGCCCCCAGGGGGCGCACGTCCGACGTGATGTCGGTGGAGAGCAGCAGCGAGGAGTGGCCGCCGGAGACGAGCAGCGCCATCGTCGGCTCGGGCAGGGCACCGTGCTCCAGCTGGTCGACGCAGATGTGCGAGGCCAGGTGGTTCACGCCGTAGAGCGGCTTGCCGAGCGCGTACGCGTACGCCTTGGCCGCCGACACGCCCACGAGCAGCGCGCCCGCGAGGCCGGGCCCCGCGGTCACCGCGATGCCGTCCAGGTCCTTGGCCGTGACGCCCGCTTCCTTCAGGGCGCGTTCGATGGTCGGCACCATCGCCTCGAGGTGCGCGCGCGAGGCGACCTCGGGCACGACTCCGCCGAACCGGGCGTGCTCGTCGACGCTGGAGGCGATGGCGTCGGCGAGCAGGGTGGTGCCGCGGACGATGCCGACGCCGGTCTCGTCGCAGGAGGTCTCGATGCCGAGAACGAGAGGTTGGTCGCGCGAGTCAGCCATGGGTGTCGGATCCTTGTACGGAAGTTGATGGATCGGTCAGGCGCATGACGAGGGCGTCCACGTTGCCCGGCTGGTAGTAGCCGCGCCTGAAGCCGATGGGCTCGAAGCCGAAGCGCTCGTACAACTTCTGCGCCCGGGTGTTGTCGACCCGCACCTCGAGCATGACCTCGGCACACTCGAAGGCGGTCGCCGCGTTCAGCAGGTCGGTCAGGAGCCGGGAGCCGAGCCCCGTGCCCCAGTGGCTCGGGGCCACCGCGATGGTCTGTACGTCGGCCTGGTCGCCGGCCGACGCGAGTCCCGCGTACCCGACGAGGCGTTCCCCGTCCGTCGCGACCACGTAGCGGCGGGTGGCCGTCGGGCCGCGCGCGTGGGAGAGCTCGGACCAGAACATGCCGCGCGACCACGCGTCGTCCGGGAAGAGTTCCTTCTCCAGGACGAAGACGGGCTCGATGTCCCACCAGCGCATCTCGCGCAGGACGACTGTCGTCACGGATGTCACTTGGGGGTGACCACCTTGTAGTTCTTGGGGACCTGGGCGTCAGGCCTGCGCAGGTACAGCGGCCTGGGGGCCGGCAGGTCCTCGCCCGCGGCGAGCTTCTCCGCGGCGAGCGCGGCCAGCGAGGCCGCCGAGACGTGCTCGGGGGCGCGGGCGTCCGGGAACGTCTCGGGGTAGAGGACCGCGCCGGCGCCGACGGCCGGCAGGCCCGCCACCTCGTCGGCGATGTCGGCGGGGCGGTCGACGGCGGCCTCCGTCAGGCGGGTGCGCGGGTCCGCGTACCGCGCCCAGTAGACCTCCTTGCGGCGCGCGTCGGTGGCGACGACGAAGGGGCCGCTTTCGATGCCGGATGCGTACGCGAGGCCGTCGAGCGTGCACACCCCGTACACCGGCACGCCGAGCGCGAAGCCGAAGGTGTCGGCGGTCATCAGGCCGACGCGCAGACCCGTGTACGGGCCGGGGCCCACGCCGACGACGATGCCGGTCACGGCGTCGAGTCCGCGGCCCGCCTCGGCGAGCACCCGGTCGACGGCGGGGAGCAGCAGTTCGCCGTGGCGGCGGGCGTCCACCTGGCTGGAGGCTGCGACGACGGACGAGCCGTCGTGCAGCGCGACGGTGACGGCGGGGGTGGCGGTATCCAGAGCGAGCAAGAGCACGCGAATAGCCTACGGCTCCGACGCCCGGAGCACGGCCGCCCGAGGATGCCGCACACCTGCTGCTAACGTCACCCCATAGCCGTACGGAGTACGAAGAGGGTGGCGCAGGTGTCCAGGAGCAGCTCGGGAATCGTGGCCGGGCTCACCGCCGCTGCGCTCGCCGCGGTCGGCTTCCTCGCTTACCAGGCCTCGGCCAACGTGCCGGACACCCTGGGGAAGAAACCGGACACCTCCCCTTCCGCCTCGGCCACCCGCTCCCCCAAGGACAAGGCCGATCCGACGGCGGTCCCCGCGCAGTCCGGTGCCGGTGAGCGGGTCGTCTACTCGGTGGGCGAGGACCGCGTGTGGCTGGTCGGCGGCTCCGGCAAGGCGCAGCGCACCTTCAAGGTCACCCCGAGCACGGTGGACCCGGTCCCCGGTACGTACGCCGTCACCTCGCGCTCGGGCACCGTCACCGGAACGGACGGCGTGGCGATCGAGCACGTCGTGCGCTTCGCGAGTGTGGACGGCATCGCGATCGGCTTCAGCGCGGCGGTGGACGGCTCGACGCCGAAGCCTGACCCGTCGACGAAGACCGGCGGCATCCGCGAGTCGCGCAAGGACGGCAACGCGATGTGGGAGTTCGCGACGATCAGCAAGAAGGTCGTCGTCGTTCCGTAGCCGCTTCGCCCCTGGGTGCCGGATCGCGCGGCGGTGTGGACACCTCGCTCGCGGCCGCGCAGGACGCCAGCAGATCGCTCATGGAGATCCCCGACGGCCCCGACAGCCCGTGCGGCCGGGGCTTGGCGTCATGTTCTGAAGCCGACATGGATGCCTCCTGGGCTCCGGGGGCAGACGTGGTTAGGTAGACCTAACCCGTACTGGTATCCATGTGACCACGCGCGACGCGCGCCGCGCAACATCTTCCCGACGCCTTGTCGGAATGTTGGGTGAAAAGACGAGGATCAGGCCGAAAGCAGCGTGAGGTCGGCCTCGGCCCAGCGCGGTCCGAACCCGGTCAGCGTCACTTCGCGCACCTCGTCCGTCGTGTCGCCGACGGTCCGGTCGATGACGACACGCAGCCGGTCGTCGGTGAGCTCCTCGACCTTGCCGTCGCCCCACTCCACGACGATCACCGACTCGGGCAGCGAGACGTCGAGGTCGAGGTCCTCCATCTCGTCGAGGCCGCCGCCCAGGCGGTACGCGTCCACGTGCACCAGGGGCGGGCCGTCGGAGAGGGACGGGTGGACGCGGGCGATGACGAAGGTCGGCGACGTGACGGCGCCACGCACGCCGAGGCCCTCGCCGAGGCCGCGGGTCAGGGTCGTCTTGCCGGCGCCGAGTTCGCCGGTGAGCATCACGAGGTCACCGGGGCGCAGCAGCTTGGCCAGGCGGCGACCCAGGTCGCCCATCTGCTCGGGGGAGGTGACGGTGATGCCGAGGGAGTTCACGGGGGCCGGAGCGTTCACGGGGGCCGGGTTGTGCGGTGCTTCCATGCCCACCCACGTTAGCGGCTGGACGTCCGTGCATCGGCCGATGCGGGCGCCGCCCCCGCGCGCGCGAGAAGGTCGGCCAGGCGGTCCGTGACGACCTCGGGGTGCTCCAGCATGGCCAGGTGCCCGGCGTCCGGGACGAGCACCAGTTCGGCGTCCGGGAGCAGGCCGGCGATGGCCTCGCTGTGCTCGCTCGGCGTCACCAGGTCCTTGTCCCCGGCCAGGACGAGCACCGGGAGCCCGGCGAAGTGCTTGAGCGCCTCCGCCTTGTCGTGCTCGGCGAACGCCGGATAGAACTCCGCGACCACGTCGATGGGCGTCGACTCGATCATCCGCTCGGCGAACCGCGAGATCGCCGGGTCCACTTCCCTCGACGAGAACGAATAGCGCTTGATGACTCCGGCGAAGAGGTCCGCGGTGGCCCGCCGCCCCTTCTCCACGAGATCGGCCTGCGATCCGAGGGCTTTGAGGACCCCCGGAAGCACCCGCCGCACGGCGTTCATCCCGGCAACCGGGAGGCCGAAGTTGACCTGGCCGAGCCGCCCGGACGACGTACCGACGAGGGCGACGCCGACGACGCGCTCGCGGATCAGTTCCGGGTAGTGACCGGCGAGGGCCATCGTCGTCATGCCCCCCATGGAGTGCCCGACCAGGACCAGCGGCCCCTCGGGCGCCGCCGCGTCGATGACCACCTTCAGATCCCGGCCCAACTGGTCGATGGAGACCGGCGTCCCGTTCGTCTGCGCCACGCCGCGCCCCGAACGGCCGTGGCTGCGCTGGTCCCAGTACACGCAGCGCACGACGCCCCGCAGGGCCGCCCGCTGGAAGTGCCAGGAGTCCTGGTTCAGGCAGTAGCCGTGGCTGAAGACGACGGTGACGGGGGCGGGCGCCTTGCGCCCGAAGAGCCTGCGGCGGCGCGGCACCTGCTCGCCGTCCCTCTCGCCTTCGTCGATCTCGTCGACCTCGTACGAGAGTTCCGTGCCGTCGTCGGCGTACGCCGTGCCCGGCAGGCCGCGCAGCGAGCCGTACGGACCGGCCGCGTCGAGTGCGAGCCGCGCCTTCTTGCGCATGCCGCGGCCGACGGTCAGCCGCTCGATGGCGACACCGGCCGCCGCGCCCGCGGCGACGACACCTATCGCGGCACCGGCGAAGCCGGCCCTGCGCCAGTTCCCGGCCGCCGCGGCGACTTCCGTCACCACGTCCGCGGCCGCCCCCGTGCTGGTCTCGCTCACGTGCCGCTCCTCCTCAGACGCCGTCCGCTGCGCGCCGGTCCGGTCCCTCGTTCACATGGACGCGCGGGACACGCGATCCGATGCGGGTGACGATCTCGTACGCGATGGTGCCCGCCGCCTGCGCCCAGTCCTCGGCGGTCGGCTCGCCCCGGTCGCCGGGGCCGAACAGGACCGCCTCGGAACCCACCTCCGGCTCGTCACCGCCGAGGTCGACCACGAACTGGTCCATCGCCACCCTTCCGGCGACGG
Organism: Streptomyces sp. NPDC054872; assembly: GCF_053610705.1. Lineage (NCBI taxonomy): Bacteria > Bacillati > Actinomycetota > Actinomycetes > Kitasatosporales > Streptomycetaceae > Streptomyces > Streptomyces sp. NPDC054872. Next base: position 54,867 of record NZ_JBSGYY010000050.1, read on the forward strand.
TCCGCAGCTTGCCGCCGACCAGCACAGGACCGGTGCCGGACGCGTGGCGCGGGATGCCGTCCCCGTACCCGACAGGGACGAGTCCAAGGGTCGTCTCACCGGGTGTGACGTAGTGATGCCCGTAACTCACGCCGTGCCCCCCCGGGGCGTGCTTCACCAGGGCGAGCGAGGCGCTGAGCCGCATGACGGGGCGCAGCCCGAACTCCTCCGGGGTGCCGACCTCGGGGCTGGGCGAGATCCCGTACATCGCGATCCCGGGACGTACGAGATCGAAGTGGGTCTCCGGAAGGGTGAGCGTGCCGGGCGAGTTGGCGATGTGCCGGACCTCGGGCCTGACACCCCGCTCCTCGGCGGCCGCGACCATCTCGCGGAACAGCGTGAGTTGAGCCGCGATGGACGGGTGTCCCGGCTCGTCGGCGCACGCGAAGTGCGACCAGAGCCCGGTGACGCGCACCAGTCCCTCGGCCTCGGCCTGCAGCGCCTGCGAGACGAGTTCGGGCCAGTCGGCGGGCATGCAGCCGCCCCGCCCGAGGCCGGTGTCGGCCTTCAACTGAATACGCGCCGTACGCCCCACGGACCGCGCTGCGGCGGACACTTCGCGCAACGCCCACAGTCCGCTCACCGACATGTCGAGGTCCGCCTCGATGCCCTCGCGCCACGGCCCGCCCGGCGTCCACAGCCAGCACATCAGGCGCCCCTTGATCCCGGCGGCCCGCAGCGCGAGGGCCTCCTCGGGGGTCGCGGTGCCCACCCAGGTGGCTCCCGCCTCGACGGCGGCGCGGGCGCAGGGCACCATCCCGTGGCCGTACGCGTCCGCCTTCACGACGGCCATGAAGGCGGCTCCTGGCGCGTGGGCACGCAAAGTCCGCACGTTGGCCCGGAGGGCGGCCAGGTCGATCTCGGCGCGGGCACGCAAGGGTGCGGTCTCAGTCATAACGCCGACCAGTGTCTCAGAGCCCCGACCTCGCCCGGATGAACCCTTCCCCGCAGCGATCTACTCCCCTCGCACATCCCGCCAGGCCGCGGGGATCGCCTCCGCCACGTCATGCGCGCCCACCGGCGCCCCGTCCGCCGCGTGCCGCCCCGCGAGGCCATGCAGATACGCGCCCACGGCCCCCGCGTCCCGCGCGTCGAGCCCGGCAGCGAGCAACGCCCCCGCGAGCCCCGAAAGGACGTCCCCGCTGCCCGCGGTGGCCAGCCACGGCGTCCCCGTGGGGTTGACGCGCACCGCGGCACCGCTCCGCGGCCCCGCGACCAGCGTCGTGGACCCCTTGAGCAGCACGGTCGCCCCGTACCGCTTCGCCAGCTCCCGCACGGCGGCCAGGCGCCCGTGCTCCACCTCCTCCCGCGCGACCCCGAGCAGCGCGGCGGCCTCCCCCGCGTGCGGCGTCAGCAAGGTGGGCGCCCGACGCCCCCGCACGGCCTCCGCGTCGGCGAGGCGCAGCCCGTCCGCGTCGATCAGGACCGGTACATCGGCGGCGACCACGTCCGCGAGCCGCTCGGCGTCGTCCCCGAGCCCCGGCCCGACCACCCAGGCCTGCACGCGCCCCGCCTTGGACGGCGGACCGGCGGACACGAGGGTCTCAGGGAACCGCGCGATGACGGCGTCCGCCGCGTGCCCCACGTACCGCACGGCCCCCGCGCCACCCCGCAGCGCGCCCGCGACCGCGAGGACCGCCGCTCCGGGGTACCGGGCGGACCCGGCGACGATCCCCACGACGCCCCGCCGGTACTTGTCGCTCTCCCCGGTCGGCATCGGCAGCAGCGAGGCGACATCGGCGTACTGCAGGGCCTCGACCTCGCCCCCGTCCCCGTCCGTTGCGGAACGGCCCAGGTCGAGCCCGATGTCGACGAGCCGCACCACACCCGCGTACTCCCGCCCGGGATCGATCAGCAGCCCCGGCTTGTACGCCCCGAAGGTCACCGTCACATCGGCACGGACGGCCTCACCGACGACCATCCCGCTGTCCGCGTCGACACCACTCGGCAGATCGACGGCGACCACAGGGGTGCCCGAGCCGCGCACGGCGGACACGAGTTCCGATGCCGCCTCCCGCAGCCCGCCCTTGCCGCCGATTCCCACGATCCCGTCGACGACGAGATCAGCCGAGCGAAGAACACGGTCCACGCCCTCGCCCGCGGCGACCCGCCCCCCGGCGGCGCGGAAGGCGGCAAGCCCGCCCGCATGCACCCGTTCGGGCGAGAGCAGCACCGCCGACACCCCGGCCCCGCGCCGCGCGAGCCGCGCCCCGGCGTACAGCGCGTCGCCGCCGTTGTCCCCACTCCCCACGAGGAGCACGACCCGGGAGCCGTACACCTTGCCGAGCATCTCGGCACAGACCACCGCGAGCCCGGCCGCCGCCCTCTGCATCAGGGCGCCTTCCGGCACCCTCGCCATCAGCTCCCGCTCAGCAGCCCTGACCGTCTCCACCGAAAACGCAGTACGCATACCCCCGAGTGTCACCCGGCGCCTATCCCTCAGCAATCAGCCCTCAGCAATCACCACCGCGGAGGCCACCCCCGCGTCATGGCTGAGCGAGACATGCCAGGACCGCACCCCCAGCTCGGCGGCCCGCGCGGCCACCGTCCCCTTGACCCGGAGCCGCGGCTGCCCGCTCCCCTCGACGTACACCTCCGCGTCCGTCCACCGCAGCCCCGCGGGCGCGCCCAGCGCCTTGGCCAGCGCTTCCTTCGCCGCGAACCGGGCCGCGAGCGAGGCGATCCCCCGCCGCTCCCCGCTCGGCAGCAGCAACTCCCGCTCCACGAAGAGCCGCCCGGCCATCCCGGACGTACGCTCGAGCGCCGCCTCGAACCGCTCGATCTCGGCCACGTCGATTCCGACCCCAATAATCACGGCAGCAGCCTACGAGTCCGGGCACCTCATCCGTTCAAGCCCCGCAGGGGGTGACACACCCCACCCCCCGGCCCGTTCAAACAGCCGTAACAATGGACTGTGATCTCTTCGGTCTCCGAACCCCCGACGACCGCGCGGAGCGCCCACCGGCACAGGCCGGAGGCGACTCCCTACGTCGACCTCACCCGCACCGAGTGGAGCGCCCTGCGTGACAAGACGCCGCTTCCCCTGACCGCCGAGGAGCTCGAACGGCTCCGCGGCCTGGGTGATGTCATCGACCTGGACGAAGTCCGTGACATCTATCTGCCGCTCTCGCGCCTCCTGAACCTCTACGTGGGCGCCACGGACGGCCTGCGCGGCGCCCTGAACACCTTCCTCGGCGAGAAGGGCTCCCAGTCGGGCACGCCGTTCGTCATAGGGGTCGCCGGGTCGGTGGCCGTCGGCAAGTCGACCGTCGCCCGCCTCCTCCAGGCCCTGCTGTCCCGCTGGCCCGAACACCCCCGTGTCGAGCGCGTGACGACCGACGGCTTCCTCCTGCCCACCAGGGAGCTGGAGGCCCGCGGCCTGATGTCCAGGAAGGGCTTCCCGGAGTCGTACGACAGAAGGGCCCTGACCCGCTTCGTCGCGGACATCAAGGCGGGCAAGGACGAGGTGACCGCGCCCGTCTACTCCCACCTGATCTACGACATCGTGCCGGACCAGCGCCTGACGGTCCGCCGCCCCGACATCCTGATCGTCGAGGGCATCAACGTCCTCCAGCCGGCCCTCCCCGGCAAGGACGGCCGCACCCGCGTGGGCCTCGCCGACTACTTCGACTTCAGCGTGTACGTGGACGCGCGCGCCGAGGACATCGAGCGCTGGTATCTGAACCGCTTCAAGAAGCTGCGCGCCACGGCCTTCCAGGACCCGTCCTCGTACTTCCGCAAGTACACCCAGGTCTCGGAGGAAGAGGCCCTGGACTACGCCCGTACGACCTGGCGCACCATCAACAAGCCCAACCTCCTGGAGAACGTGGCCCCCACGCGCGGCCGGGCCGCCCTGGTCATCCGCAAGGGCGAGGACCACAAGGTGCGGAAGCTGAGCCTGCGCAAGCTGTGACCCCGGCGGCCCCCGATAACCTTCGCGGATGCTGCATCTGCGCCTGATCACCCCGGCGGACAAGACCGACGACGTGGTGCGTCTGATCGAGGGAACGGTCGGCACCACCCACCTCGCCGTGCTGCCCGGCGCGGCCCGCAACCCCGTGGGCGACGTCGTGATGTGCGACGTGGCCCGCGAGGCGGGCGACGAACTGCTCGGCGGTCTGCGCTCACTCGGCATCGACGAGTCGGGGTCCATCGCGGTCGAGAACATCGACCTGTCCCTGTCCCACCGCGCCGACAAGGCCGAGCACGACGCACCGGGCGAAGGCGCGGACGCCGTTCTGTGGGAGCAGCTCTCCGACGCGACCCACGAGGAGTCGACGCTCTCGGCGACCTACGTCGCGTTCATCACGCTCGCCACGATGATCGCGGCCTGCGGCGTGGTCCTGGACAACGCGATCCTGATCGTCGGCGCGATGGCGGTGGGCCCCGAGTTCGGCCCCCTGGCGGGTTTCTGCACCGCCCTGATCCAGCGCGCCCCGCGGCTTGCCGCGCGCTCGCTCGTCGCGATCCTGGTGGGCTTCGCCGTCGCGATGGGGGTGACGGTGGGCTTCAGCCACTTCATGGACGCGGTCGGCCTCTTCACCGAGAAGCAGCTGGAACAGGACCGCCCCAACACCGGCTTCGTCTACGCGCCCGACTGGTTCTCGTTCGTCGTGGCCGTCCTGGCCGGAGCCGCCGGCATGCTCTCGCTGACCTCGGCCAAGTCGGGCGCCCTGGTGGGCGTCGCGATCTCGGTGACGACCGTCCCGGCGGCGGCCAACGCGGCACTGGCGCTCAGCTACGGCGACGCGGAGCAGACCTGGGGCTCCACGGAGCAGCTCCTGCTCAACCTGCTCGGCATCGTCGTCGCCGGTACGCTCACGCTGCTCGCCCAGAAGGTCCTCTGGGCCAGGCAGCGCGAACGTACCGCCAAGAAGCAGCCGGCCTAGCCCAGCGCGGACTTCACCACGTCGGCGAGGTGCCCGGCCACGGACCGCGCCTGGTCGATGTCGGCGGCCTCCACCATCACACGCACCAGCGGCTCCGTGCCGGACGAGCGCAGCAACACCCGGCCCGTGGCGCCCAGTTCACGCTCGGCCTCGGCGACCGCGGCCGCCAGCTCGGCGGAGGTGTCGACCCGCGACTTGTCGACGTCGGGCACATTGATCAGGATCTGCGGAAGCCGCTCCATGACCCCGGCGAGCTCCGCGAGGCTGCGCCCGGTCTCGGCGACGCGCGCCGCGAGCAGCAGCCCCGTCAGGGTGCCGTCGCCCGTGGTCGCGTGGTCCAGGACGATGACGTGCCCGGACTGCTCGCCGCCCAGGGCGAAGCCGTGCTGCTTCATCGACTCCAGGACATACCGGTCGCCGACGGCGGTCTGCACGAGGGAGAGACCCTCGCGCTCCATGGCGAGCTTGAAGCCCAGGTTCGACATGACCGTCGCGACGACGGTGTTCTCACGCAGCGTGCCGTGCTCGCGCATGGCCAGCGCCAGGACGGCGAGGATCTGGTCCCCGTCGATCTCGGCGCCCGTGTGGTCCACGGCGAGGCAGCGGTCCGCGTCCCCGTCGTGCGCGACACCGAAGTCGGCGCCGTGCTCGACGACGGCGGCCTTGAGCAGGTCCAGGTGCGTGGAGCCGCAGCCGTCGTTGATGTTCAGGCCGTCCGGCTTGGCGCCGATCGTGATGATCTCGGCACCGGCGCGCGAGAACGCCTCGGGCGACACTCGGGCGGCGGCCCCGTGCGCCTCGTCGAGGACGATCTTCAGTCCGTCGAGGCGGTTGGGGAGCACACCGAGGAGGTGCGCCACGTACTGGTCGAGGCCCTGGTCGTACGTCCGCACACGGCCGACGCCCGCGCCCGTGGGGCGCTGCCAGGGAGCGCCGGTGCGGTGCTCCTCGTACACGGCCTCGATGCGGTTCTCCAGCTCGTCGGCCAGTTTCTGGCCGCCGCGCGCGAAGAACTTGATGCCGTTGTCCGGCATGGCGTTGTGGCTCGCGGAGAGCATCACGCCGAGGTCGGCGCCCAGCGCACCGGTGAGATGCGCCACCGCGGGGGTGGGCAGCACACCGACGAGCTGGACGTCCACGCCCGCGCTCGCGAGACCGGCGACCACCGCGGCCTCCAGGAACTCTCCCGACGCGCGGGGGTCCCGCCCGACCACGGCGACCGGCCGATGGCCCTCGAACGTGCCCGCTTCGCCGAGCACATGAGCCGCCGCCACGGAGAGCCCGAGCGCGAGCTCGGCCGTCAGATCCGCGTTGGCGACACCGCGCACGCCGTCCGTACCGAAGAGTCGTCCCACTGCTGTCCTCCTCCGGACTTCTACCCCGGCGACACCGGGGTCCCGCCCCGGCATCACCAGGGTTTGCGATAAACGAACGCCCCGGCAGCACACAACGTGCCGCCGGGGCGAACGAGAAGTACAAGCAGGCAGATTAGCGCTTGCTGTACTGCGGAGCCTTGCGGGCCTTCTTGAGACCGGCCTTCTTGCGCTCGACCGCACGGTCGTCACGCTTGAGGTAACCGGCCTTCTTGAGGGCCGCGCGGTTGTTGTCGACGTCGGCCTCGTTCAGCGCACGGGCGACACCGAGACGGAGCGCACCGGCCTGACCGGAGACGCCGCCACCCGAGATGCGGGCGATGACGTCGTAGCGGTTGTCGAGCTCGAGCACCTTGAAGGGCTCGTTGACTTCCTGCTGGTGGACCTTGTTCGGGAAGTAGTCCTCGAGCGTGCGCCCGTTGACCTTCCACTTGCCGGTGCCCGGGACGATCCGGACGCGGGCGATGGCGTTCTTGCGACGGCCCAGGCCGGCGGCCGGCTGCGGGTCGCCGAAGCGCGCGGCGTTCGACTCCGAGGTGTACTCGCCCTCGACGGGCGCCTCGGACTCGGTGGTGTACTGCTCGACGTCAACAACCTCGGTCTCTTCGACCGGCTGCTCAACGGTGGTCTCGGCCACGATTCTCCTCAGATTTCTTTACGTCTTTGGGGGTGGCCGGAACTACTGCGCGACCTGGGTGATCTCGAACGGGACCGGCTGCTGAGCGCCGTGCGGGTGCTGGTCGCCCGCGTAGACCTTCAGCTTCGAGAGCATCTGACGGCCCAGGGTGTTCTTGGGGATCATGCCCTTGATGGCCTTCTCGACGGCCTTCTCGGGGTTCTTCTCAAGAAGCTCGTCGTAGCGGACGGAACGCAGACCACCCGGGTAGCCGGAGTGGCGGTACGCCAGCTTCTGGGTCTTCTTGTTGCCGGACAGGTGAACCTTGTCGGCGTTGATGATGATGACGAAGTCGCCCATGTCCATGTGGGGGGCGTAGATCGCCTTGTGCTTGCCCCGCAGGAGGTTGGCTGCAGTGGTGGCCAGACGGCCCAGGACGATGTCCTGAGCGTCAATGACGTGCCACTGGCGGGTCACATCGCCGGGCTTGGGGCTGTACGTACGCACTTCGTAGCCTTCGCTTCTTCAGTGGATGGGGTCCAGACACACGGCACCCAGGAAGCGATCATGCAGCTGGGGCTCACAATGCCGGGGACGCTGCCCGTATGCGAACCACTGGTAACTGCTCCAGGGAACCTACGTATGTGCCCATCGCGTGAGAACGACGACACCAATACGCATAACAATCCCCGAGAGTACCCGCGCCGCCCCGTACGGGTCAAAACGCGGATCTGGAGACCGGCACCGCCGGCTCCACCGCCTCAGGCTGTCCCGCGCCGTCCAAGGTAACCGCCCTCGACCGCAGACAGCACCGGGCGACCGTGAAGGCCAGCACACACAGCGTGACGCAGTCCCGGAAGGCCCGCCGGGTCCCGGGTTCGAGCCAAGGCCAGGTGAACCCGGGAACCTGCGGGACCAGCGCCAGCCAGAACCACTTGTCCCGGGCCACCGCACCCGGCACGAGCGCCCCGGAGAGCAGCAGCGGCACGACGACGAGCAGATAGTGGTCGTACGACGGCCTGGACACCAGGAAGGCCGCCAGCATCAGCATCACGGCCGTCTCGACCACCCGCGGCACCTGATCACCCCCGCCCCGCCAGCGCCGCCACGCGCACCACACCCCCGCCCCCGCGGCCACGAGCGCGAGCACCGACGCCACCCCCTGCGGCACCCCGAGCCGCGGCAGGATCGCGGCGGGCGACGCCTCGTAGAGCCGTACGAAGCTGTCGTCGCCCCGCAGCAGGAACGGCAGCGTCCGCGTGAAGAACCCCGCGGGGTCCGGCATGGCCAGCGCCGTGCCTGCCGAGACCACCGCGGGCAGGAGCACCGCGCCACCGAGCGCGCGCCACTGCCGGGCGAAGACGAAGAGCAGCACCACCGGCACGAGCAGCGGCTTCACGGCGACGACGGCCCCGATCACCAGGCCCGCGGCCATCCACCTCCCCCGGCACACGAGCAGCAGCGCGAACGGCAGCGCGGCCGCCGACGCCACCGTCCAGTTGCCGAGCCGGACGAGATGCCCGAACGGCGCGAACCCCAGGGCGAGCGCGAGCAGACCGAGCACCGCGAACCGGCTGCGCCACGCCACCCCGTGGATCCGCAGCGCACACCCCCACCCGAGGACGAGCGAGGCCGCGACCCCCGCCGGGACGAAGAACCGCACGACGGACTGCGGGAGCATCGTCTGCGGCACCGCGGCGAGCACGGCGCCCGGCAGATAGAGGAAGTGCCGGTCGGCATAGGGCGAGCGCCCCTCCAGCCAGGCCTCGGCCGCCCGCACCACGATGGCGTTGTCCATCCCGCCGCTCGCACTCCGCAGCCCCACCCGGATGACCGTGGCGACCAGCACGACCCCGAGCGCCGCCCAGGCATGCCAGGCCGCCGGCCGCAGCAACCACCCACTAACAGCTACTTTGCCCGTATTCATAGGGATCAGGCTAGGTCGGTCACCTCCCCCGGCCCCCGCTCAACATCCCCATCTCCCCGTCTAAGATGCGGCGCATGAGCTTTGGGCAAGGGGGACCTCAGTGGGGTCCAGGGGATTCACAGACCCCTGACTGGGCGGCGCTCGCCGAGGCATCCGAATCGCGCACCCGGCGCCGCAAATGGCTGATGATCGGCGGCGGCGCGCTCGCCACCGTCGTGGTCGCGGCCGCCGTCGCCGTCGCCGTGGTCTCCGCGAACAGCGACAACACCTCCGCCTCGAACAAACCGGCGAGCGAGCTGCCCTCGACCGCGGACATCCCCGGCGCGAGCGAGAACCCCGGCCCGTCCTTCGAGGAGACGACACCGCCGCCCCCGCCGGACCCCAAGGAGTTCATCTCCAGCGCCAAGAAGGACAAGGCGCCGCTCAGCGCCGACACGCTCTTCCCCGGCAAGTCGCTGACCTCGGGCGACCGCGTCTACAAAAAGGGCGCCACCAGCGGCACGAAGAAGTGCGCGAGCGTCACCCAGCCCAAGCTCGGCGCGATCCTCAGCAAGAACGACTGCACGCAGCTCCTCCGCGCCAGCTACGTGAAGGACAACATCGCCGTGACGGTCGGCGTCGCCGTCTTCGACACGGCGGCCCAGGCCGCCGAGGTCAACGACCAGGCGAAGGAAGGCCTCGTCGTCGCGCTCCCCGGCAAGGGCGTCCCCGCCTTCTGCCAGACGGCGGTCTGCCGCGGCACGTACAACGCCTACGGCCGCTACGCCTACTTCACGACCACCGGCTTCACCAGCGACAAGGACGTCACGGAGAAGGAGCGCAAGGCCTACACGGTCGGCGACGACCTGGCCCGCTTCGCCTTCGGCCAGATCCACCGGCGGGGCGAGGCGCAGGCGTCCGCCGCGGCCAACGCCCCGCAGTAGTCCGGCAGTCGGCAGTCCGGCAGCCGGGGCTCAGCAGCACCCGGCGCCGGGCAACGTCCGCTTGTTGCGCGCTTCCTTGCTGCGCGCGGCGAGCAACTCGTCGGCGGGGTAACCGACTTCCTCGAGCGTCAGCCCGTGCGGTCGTACGACATGCACGGCGGAGTCCCGCACCCCGGCGGCGAGCACCTTGGCCGGCCACTCCACGGGCCGGTGGCCGTCACCCACGAACAGCATGGCGCCGACCAGGGACCGCACCATGTTGTGGCAGAAGGCATCGGCCCGAACGGTCGCCTCGAGGATCCCGTCCGGCCGCCGCTCCCACCGCAGTTCCTGAAGCGTGCGAATGGTCGTGGCACCCTCGCGCTTCTTGCAGTAGGCGGCGAAATCGTGCTCGCCGAGGAGCTTCTCGGCCGCGACGTTCATCGCGTCGAGGTCCAACTCCCAGTCGTGCCACAGCACATGACTGCGCAGCAGCGGGTCCACACCGCCGGGGTGATCGGTCACGCGATAGGCGTAACGCCGCCACACGGCCGCGAACCGCGCGTTGAACCCCACGGGAGCCTCGGCCACCTTCCACACCCGCACGTCGTGCGGCAGCCGCCCGGCGAGCCTGCGCAGCAGCTTGTCGCTGTGCTCGGCCCACACGCTCTGCGGCAGATCGACGTGGGCGACCTGCCCGCGCGCGTGCACCCCGCTGTCGGTCCGCCCGGCCACGGTCAGCTCGTACGTCTCCTGCGACCGCGTCACGGTCCTCAGCGCGGCCTCGATCTCCCCCTGGACGGTCCGCTGCCCCTGCTTCTGCTTGGCCCAGCCGGAGAAATCCTTGCCGTCGTACGAAAGATCAAGGCGCACCCGCACGAACCCGGGCTCTACTTCGTCACTCACACCAACATCCTCTCAGCACCAGGTGCACGCGAAAGCGGGCCCGCCCCGAAGGGCGGACCCGCTCACAGCAAGGCAGAGCCTCAGGCGTCCTTCGACTCCTCGGCGGCCTCGTCACCCTTGGTCGTGTCGACCTTGGGCTCGGCAACCTCGGCGTCCTTGGCGGAGCGCTTCGTGGCCGCCTCGGCCTCACCGGTGGCCTCCTGGGCCACGGTCAGGGCCTCCACCAGCTCGATGATCGCCATGGGCGCGTTGTCGCCACGACGGTTACCGATCTTGGTGATACGGGTGTAGCCACCCGGGCGGTTCTCGTAGCGCGGGCCGATCTCCGTGAAGAGCGTGTGCACGATGCTCTTGTCGGTGATGACGGACAGCACCTGGCGGCGGTTGTGAAGGTCACCCTTCTTCGCCTTGGTGACCAGACGCTCCGCGTAGGGACGCAGACGACGGGCCTTCGCCTCGGTGGTGGTGATGCGGCCGTACTCGAAGAGCTGCTTGGCGAGGTTCGCCAGCAGAAGCTTCTCGTGCGCGGCGCTGCCGCCCATACGGGCACCCTTGGTGGGCTTCGGCATGGTGTTTCTCCTAGTGATCTGCCCCGGCCGTATCAGGTACCGGGGACAGGGCCCCGAGGGCGGACGCCCCCGGGCAGTTCATCAGTACTGCTCGGTCTCCACGAAGCCGGCGTCCGCGTCGTCATCGGCGCCGAAGGCGTCGGCGGCAGCGGTCGGGTCGAAGCCGGGAGGCGAGTCCTTGAGCGCGAGGCCCATGCCGTTCAGCTTCATCTTGACCTCGTCGATCGACTTCGCACCGAAGTTGCGGATGTCGAGCAGGTCCGCCTCGGAGCGGGCCACGAGCTCACCCACGGAGTGGATGCCCTCGCGCT
>NZ_JBSGYY010000051.1:0-66113 GCF_053610705.1 Streptomyces sp. NPDC054872
CCCCCGGCCGGAATCGGCAGGGGGCGCGCGGCGAAAGCGGTGGGATCAGTCGATACCGGGGAGGATGTGCGGCTCGGCGAGGTCGTCCTCGTAGCCGGCAAGGCGGATCGGGGCCGCTTTCGCCCACGAATCCAGGTTGCTCAGCTTGCGTGGTCTGCCGGCCCGCTCACTGCCGCGTTCCGCCGGTCGCTTTTCCTGCTTCGTCAGATCTGGTGTCACCGCGCACTCCTTTGTGTCGCGTAACGGAAGGACAAGTGCTGTTCGGTCGCGGTGGCGCCGTTGTTCAGGCGGGATCGCGGCCACGGTGGCGAGCCTGTCCCGGGGCGGCCGAGGGGGTGCTTGTGGATCCCCTGGAGACCGTCCGTTCGCCTCACATTAACCAAATGAGCGCGCCCGCGCTCTATGGGGTCCGCCGAAGGAGTGTATTTCGGACAGTTGATCCCGGTGTGGGGGTGGCCCGCGAGCCGAAATTTCCCCAACGGGTCGAGGCCATGGGCCTTTCCAGGCCTCCATGGGACCGTACGCAGATGATTTCCGCCCAGGCAAGGGACGGCGCGGTGGCCCTGGTGACCGGGGCCTCGCGAGGGATCGGGCTCGCCGTCGCGCGGGCACTCGCGGAGTCGGGGCACCGCCTCGTCCTGACCGCCCGCGGACCGGACGCCCTGGAGGCGGCGGTGGCCCGGCTGCGGGCGGACGGTGCCCAAGCCGTGGGGTGCGCGGGCGGCGTGGCTGATTCCGGTCGGGCGCAGGCCTGCGTGGCGCTCGCGATCCAGGAGTTCGGGCGGCTCGACGTACTGGTGAACAACGCCGCGACGAACGCCCCTTACGGCGCGCTGATGGACGTCGACCTCACCCGGTGGCGCACCGCCTTCACCGTGAACGTCGAGGCCGCGCTGTGCCTGACGCAGCTCGCATGGCGGGCCTGGATGGGCGAGCACGGCGGCGCGGTGGTGAACATCTGCACCGAGGGCGCGTCCCACGTGGGCCCGAACGTGGGCGCGTACGGCACCAGCAAGGCGGCGCTCCTGCACCTGACCGCCCAGCTCGCGGGCGAACTGGCGCCCTTGGTACGGGTCAACTCCGTCTCCCCCGGCCTGATCCGCACCGAGATGGCCCGCTTCGTGTGGGACGGCGCCGAGGAACAGCTCGCCGCGAGCCTGCCGCTCGGCCGCATCGGCGAACCGGAGGACGTGGCGCGTGCCGTTGCCTGGCTCGTCTCGGACGCGGCCGAATGGGTGACGGGCGCGGACGTACTCGTCGACGGCGGCACGCGCGTGCGGGCCGCCGCCGGGACGACGTCCCCGTACGCCGTGCACGAGCGACTGCGGGCGGCGACGGGCGAGGCGTGACGCGCGCCCGGGCCATGGGAGGCAGCCGCAGCCGCCCGCCTTTTACCACTTGCCGGGTGCGTAGTCCTTCAGGAAGATCCCGTACAGGTCCTCGCCCGCCTCGCCCCGCACGACCGGGTCGTAGACCCGGGCCGCGCCGTCGATCAGGTCCAGCGGGGCGTGGAAGCCCTCGTCGGCCAGGCGCAGCTTGTCGTAGTGCGGGCGCTCGTCGGTGATCCAGCCGGTGTCGATCGACGTCATGAGGATGCCGTCGGTCTGGAACATCTCCTGCGCGCTGGTCCGCGTCACCATGTTCATGGCGGCCTTCGCCGCGTTCGTGTTCGGGTGGCCCGCGCCCTTGTAACCGCGGCCGAAGACACCCTCCATCGCCGAGACGTTGACGACGTAGGAGCGGCCGCTCGACGCCTTCTTCGCCGCGTCGGCCATCGCCGAACGCAGCGCGCTGATCAGGATGAACGGCGAGGTGTAGTTGCACAGCTGCGTCTCGAGGAGCTCCACCGGGGAGATCTGCTCGATGGTCTGCACCCAGGTGTTGCTGTCGACCACGTCCGGGACCAGGCCGCCCGCGTCGATGGCGGTGCCGTCGAGGTGCCGGGCGACGCTGGCGTTGCCCGCGACGAGGGCGAGGTCGGCGACCTGCTGGGCGTCCAGGGCGCTGGTGCCGACCGGCAGCGCGGCCAGGCCGTCCACCGCACCGGAGTTGAAGGCGCCGATGACGGAGTGGGCGGGCAGCTCCCCGGCGGGCAGCGGCGCCCCCTCCCCGTCGACCAGGGCGGCGTACGCGGAGGGCAGGCGGCGTACGGTCTGCGTCGCGTTGTTGATCAGGATGTCGAGGGGGCCCGCCGCGGCCAGCCGCTCGGCGAGCTCGACGGACTGCGCCGGGTCACGCAGGTCGATGCCGACGACCTCCAGGCGGTGCAGCCAGTCGGCCGAGTCGTCCATCGCCTTGAAGCGGCGGATGGCGTCCTTGGGGAAGCGCGTCGTGATGGTGGTGTGCGCTCCGTCGCGCAGGAGACGCAGCGCGATGTACATGCCGATCTTGGCCCGGCCGCCGGTGAGCAGCGCGCGCTTGCCGGTGAGGTCGGTGCGGGCGTCGCGCTTGGACCGGTTCAGGCGGGCGCAGTCCGGACACAGCTGGTGGTAGAAGTAGTCGACTTCCACGTACCGGGTCTTGCAGGTGTAGCAGGAGCGGGGGCGCTGGAGTATCCCCGCGATCCGGCCCTCCTCGGTCTGCGAGGAGGGCAGCAGACCCTCGGTCTCGTCGTCGATGCGCTCGGCGGAGCCGGTGGCGGTGGCTTCGGTGACGGCCTTGTCGTGCGCGGTCTTGGCGGCCCTGCGCTCCTGCCGGCGGCGCTGCTTCACGGTCCGGTAGATCCCGGCCGTGGCCCGGCGCACGGCGATCGCGTCGGGGTGGTCGACGTCCAGCTTGTCGAGCTCGTCGAGCACACCGAGGCACACGGCGAGACGGTCGGGGTCGATGCCGGGGCCGAAGGAGACCGACCCGGCCTCCTGGGGCTCGGCCGGACCGCCGGCCCCCGGGCTGTCCTCTGTCACCGTCATCGCCGCTGTCCTCGCGTCACTCATGCCGCGGCTCGTCTGGGTGACCGCGGAAGCTCCAAAGAAGAGAACTTTACGTAGCGACGGGCCCCTCTACCAAACGCGGACGGTTTACGCACGCTTCGACGAGCCCCGCGAGTTCCTCCCGCACGCTGCGCGCGAGAACGTCCAGGTCGGGCACTGCGGCCGCGTCCGCGACCAGACCGAAGTGCACCCGGCCCCGGTACGTCGACACCGCGACGGCCAGTGCCTGCCCCTGGGCGAGCGGCGCGAAGGGGTAGACGGCGGTGAGCGGGCAGCCCCCGAGCCGCAGGCCGAGGCTGGGCAGCGGGACGCTGGTCACGAGGATGTCGAAGAGCAGCCGGGCCGCCTGCGCGACGACGGGACCGCCGATGCGATGGCCCAGCGGCGGCACATGATCGGCGAGCAGGGCGACCGCGCCCGCGCCGCGGTTCGGGCCCGCGTCCTTGTTGCGGTCCATGGCGGCCCGCACCGTCCGCAGCCGCGCCACCGGGTCCGGATCGCCGACGGGCAGCCGGACCAGATACCCGGAGAGCCGGTTGCCCGCGGGCTGCGCGCCGCGCGGCCTGCGCCGGGAGACGGGGACCAGGGCGCGCGGCTCGACCCCCTCGCTGCCGTCGCCCCGCTCGTCGAGCCAGCGGCGCAGCGCTCCGGCGACCACGGCGATCAGTACGTCGTTGACGGTGCCGCCCACGGTCTTGCGCACCCGGTGCACGTCGTCCAGGTCGAGCAGCACCCCCGCGGTGCGCCTGGTCCCGGTGGCCTGCGACGTGAGAGCGGCCGACGACCGTGCGCCCCAGGTGGCGCGGGCGACCGAGGAGCCGATGTCCAGGGCCTGCCCCATGCCGCCGACGGTGTCGCGGACCAGGCCCGGCAGCTTGCGCGGGTCGGGCAGCCAGGACCACCGGGAGGCCTCGGGCCCGGCGGGCGCCGGACGGGCGGCGGGCAGGTCGGTGGGGTCCATGACGGCCGCGGCGAGCATCAGGGCGCGCAGCCCGTCGGCGAGGGCGTGGTGGAACTTGAAGAGGACGGCGAAGGAGGTGCCGTCGCCGCCCGGCAGCACATGCGCCTCCCACGGCGGCCTCTCGCGCTCCAGCGGGCGCTGCATGAGCGCGCCCGCCGCGGTGTGGAAGTCCTCCGCGGGCTCGGCGAGGCGGACGTGGTCCAGCGGGTCGAAAGAGGGCGCGGTGGCGCGGACGGCCCCGCCGACCGGAAGCCAGACCGGGCGGATCCGCAGCCGCAGTCCGGGCACGGCGGCCGCGCGTGCGGCGAGCAGCCGGGCGGCGCGCTCGGCCGCGTCGGGCGAGTCGGCGTCGAAGACACCGAGGGCCCCCAGGTGCATGGGGTGCTCGGCGGACTCGAGGTTCCAGAAGGCGAGGTCGAGAGGTGCGAGCAGGTCGGAGGACTCAGCAGTCTGCGCTTTCAACGGGTTCAACGGGCTGCTCTCGCGTCGAGGACGATGCGGGGGGTGGCGTGAACGTGCAGTCAATCGCCGTTGCGCGACTACGGTCAAGTACGATCAAGCTACGCACAGTTAACAACAGATTAAGGCCCGCCTCTCTGGGAGAGGCGGGCCTGATGGTGCACAAGTGACGTGTCGACTACGTCACTTCGGCAGGGGTGGGGTACGTCACTTCAGCGCGGGCGGCGCGGCATCCTGCGACGTGCCCCACTCCGAGGGCTTGTCGCCCACCGAGAAGGAGAGTTCGCGGGTGTCACGGATGTCGTCGGTCGTCAGGTACGTCTTGCCGTAGTCGGCGCCGTCCGCGCTCGCCGACTGGATGTACCGCTTGGTGTCCGAGGTGCCCGGCGCCTTCACCGTGAGACGGCCCTTCGGGTAGTAGCGGCGGTCGAGCTTCAGGTCGACGCGCTCGAAGACGGGCGTCGAGAGGCCCCACGTGTCCGTGCCGGGCTGGACCGGGAAGACACCGATCGAGGACAGCACGTTCCAGGCGGACATGGTGCCGAGGTCATCGTTCCCGGTCATGCCGGTCGGGGTGTCCGTGAAGAGGGTGAGCGCGGCGTGCACCACGTCGGTCGTCTTCCACGGCTGGCCGGTCGACAGGTAGGTGTACGGGGCGATGAGGTCGGGCTCGTTCTGCGGGTTGTACTTGTCCGCGTTGTAGTAGTCGTAGGGGCCGTTGACCCACACCTCGCGCGCGGTCTTCGCCGGGTCCTTCAGGAGCTGCTCGTAGGCGAAGAAGGAGTCGAGACGGTCGTTGGCCGCCTGCTTGCCGCCGATGAGATCGACCATGCCGGGCAGGTCCTGCGGGACGAGCCACTGGTACTGCCAGGACGTGCCCTCGTGGAAGCCCTCACTCTTGGCCGGGTCGGCGGGCCCGGTGAAGGCGCCGGCGGCGTCCCGCGCCCGGAAGAACCCGGTCGAACTGTCGAAGATCTTCCGGTAGTTCTGCGCACGGTCCGCGTACCGCTCGGCATCGGCCTTGTGCCCCAGGTCGGCGGCCATCTGGCCGAGCATCGCGTCCGAGAGCGCGTACTCCAGCGTCGCGGAAGCGCCGTGGTCGTAGTCCGAGTCGCCGGGCTTGGCGTGCGGGCGGCCCTTGATGTACGGCGCGAAGCCCTCGCTCAGGTACTCCTTGTTGGCCTCACGGCCCACGGGCGCCGATGCGGCGGGCGGCACACCGTCCGCGTTCTTCTTCAGGGCGCGGTACGCCTCCTCCTCGTGCCCCTTGAGCAGACCCTGCTGGTAGGCATTGGTGAGGAAGGGGGTGACGGGGTCGCCGGTCATGATGTTCGTCTCGACCGTGCCGTAGCCCCACTTGGGCAGCCAGCCGCTCTCCTCGTCGATCTTCAGGACGGAGAGCGCCATGTCACGGGACTCGTGCGGCGCGAGCAGGGAGAGGAGCTGGGCCTGGGTGCGGTACGTGTCCCACAGGGACCAGTTCTGGTAGTACGTGAACCCCCCGTCATCGGCAGCCCGGTGGGTCTTCTGGTCCCAGCCCGTGTACCGGCCGTCGACGTCGCTGCCGATGTTCGGCGCGAGGAACGAACGGTAGAGGGACGAGTAGAAGGTGCGGCGCACGGTCTCGCTGCCGCCCTTGGCCTTCACGTCGTCCAGCCGGTCCTCCCACGCGGCCTGCGCGGCCTTGGCGACACGGTCGTACGAACGCCCGCCCTCCGCACGGAGGTTGAGCGCGGCACCCTTGGCGTCCACGTACGAGAGGGCGGTGGTCGCCTCGACGGTGCGGTCCTTGGAGGTGTCGAAACGGACGTAGGCGCCGTTGCGCTCCTCGCCCGCCGACGACTTCTTGGAGCCCGCGGTGACGGTGTCGCCCTTCCAGGTGCCCGACGTGGTGAAGGGGCGGTCGAAGCGGGTGATCGTGTAGACGGTGTACGGCTTGGTGTCCTGGCAGAAGCCACTGCCGGTGATCGCCGTGCGGACCGTACGGCTGTCGAGGATCTCGACCTCGGTGCTGCCCGTCTTGTGCAGCGACTGGCCCGCGTTGAGCAGGACGTTGGCCTTGTCGGTGGCGGGGAAGGTGTAACGCTGCACGCCGGTGCGCTCGGTGGCCGTCAGCTCGGCCTCGATCCCGGATTTCAGGCCCACCTGGTAGGAGCCGGGGCTCGCCTTCTCGTCGTCGTGGCTGAACTCCGCCGCGTACTTCGCGTAGTCCGTCTCCTTGACGTCACCCGTCGTGGGAAGCACCGGCAGATCGCCGCCCAACCCGCAGCCCACGCCCGAGAGATGCACGGTCGAGAACCCGCGGATGTGGGTGTCCGAGTGGTCGTAACCGGTGTTGTGCCCGGTGTCGGGCGAGAACTGGACCATGCCGAAGGGCACGGCCGCACCGGGATAGGTGTTGCCCTCATTCTCGGTGCCGATGAACGGGTTGACCAGGTCGGTCAGCCGACCGCCCGCCGCTTGCGCTGTATCCGCCGCCGGGGCGGCCTGCGCCGCCGGTATGGCGAGGGCTCCCCCGAGGAGCGTGGCCGCGGCCACCGCCACCCCCGTACCGCGTAGCCGTTGGGTCCATCTCATGGGTGGGAACGCCTCCTTGGACAACGTTGTCAAAGCGCGGAACGCGATCATTCTTCGGCGGTCGCGTCGCTGGCGTCAAGGGGTGGGAGGCCGCGAGACGACGTCGGCTCTCAGCCGGGGTGCAGCCACACCCTCAGCGGCCCGACCGGGGTGAACCCCTGACTGACCGCGGCATCCAGGCTCTCGCCGCTCTCGTACCCGACGACGGGCAGACCCGGCCAGAGCCGGGCCACCTCCGCCAGACAGCCGGCCCAGGCGGACTCCTCGTCGGCCGAGGTGAACAGGTTGGAGACACCGACCACCGACGCGGCGCGGCTCGCGACGGCCCCCGCCACGATCCGCCCCTCGGCGTAGGCGGCCAGGAACCGTGTGTCCTCGGAGAGCAGCCCCGGGCGGAACAGGCCCGTGCTCTCCTCGCCGTCGTTCCACGCGGTCTCCCACGCGGGCAGGGACTCGGCACTCTTGAGCGGCTCCCATCCAAGGTGCGCGGCAGCGGAAGGTGCGCCCGCTTCCCGGTGGATCCACTGGGCCTCGAACAGCACCTCGAAGCCCAGCAGTTCCAGGTCCAGGCAGGCGAAGCTGTCCTTGACGGAGCAGCCAGGCGACGCCGTGTCGATGCGCGCCACCAGGTCGGCGGCCGACACCTCGGGGATGAGCGAGACGGCATCCGGATACAGCGGCGGCGTCCGACGCGCGCTGCTCCACGCCCCGCCGCCGAACTCCCCCGGCAGGCCGTGCGCACGGCAGACCGCGTCGCACCACTCGGCGTTGTTGCGGGCCGCGGGCCCCGCCCACTGGATCTTGCTGTTGCTCTTGCTCTCGCTGATCACGGGCTGATGGTGCCAAGCGAGTGGGTCGACGTCCACGGGATAAGGCGCTCCGGCCCACCGGACCGGAGCGCCCTCGCGGGGTCAGGAGCCCGAGCACCCCGCCGGGTCCGGCCGCGACGCGTCACCGATCAAGGCCTCATGTGCTGCCTTGAGCCGCTTCACGTCGGGCTTGACGACCCTGCGGTCATACGTCAGCAGGCCGTTCAACTCGCCCTCCACATCCGAGATCTGGGTGTAGACGGCGCCGTTGCCGCCCTTGCAGGCGAGCGCGCGCACCTCGTCCAGCTTGGTGAGGTAGTCGTCCGTGTACGTCGCCGGGTCCACGTCGACGTAGCTCTGCTGCACGGACCAGGCATGGCCCGGCACCGCGAGTCCGAGACCTCCGTACTCGCCGTTGATCTGGGCCCGCACGCCGTCGGGCTTGGGCGGCAGGGCCGGGCTCGGGTAACCGTGCTCGTCCATGATGTCGCCGGTGCCGCCGTCGCGCCCGAGGTTGAGGCCCGACATGCCGTTGACCAGGCGGGTCGGGTCCCAGGACTTGGCCTGGGTGGCGATGCGGCCCTCGTCGTACTGGCCCCATCCCTCGTTGAACGTGACCCACATGACGATCGACGGGTGGTTCGCGTGCTCGTCGATCATCTGCTTCATCTCGGACTCGTACTGGGCGCGGGCAGCCGTGCCCGGGTTGCGGCCCGCGTCCATCGACGGCATGTCCTGCCAGACCATCAGGCCCAGCTTGTCCGCCCAGTAGAACCAGCGGTCGGGCTCCACCTTGATGTGCTTGCGCACCGAGTTGAAGCCCATCTCCTTGTGCATCTTCAGGTCGTACGCGAGCGCCTCGTCGGTCGGCGCCGTGTGCAGGCCGTCCGGCCAGAAGCCCTGGTCGAGCGTGGCCATGAGGAATTGCGGCTTCCCGTTGAGCATCGTGCGCGGGGTGCCGTTCACCTTCTCCACGGCGATGGTGCGCATCCCGAAGTAGCTCTTGACGCTGTCGCGGCCGACGGTCACCTTCAGGTCGTAGAGGAAGGGGTTGTCCGGCGACCACAGACGCGGTTCGGCGATCTTCAGCTTGAGCGGGCTGCCCGTGCGTCCGCTCGCCTCCGCGACCTTCTTCTTGCCCTCGTACGCGACCGCCCTGACCGGCACTCCGTCGCGTACGCCCTTGGGCTCGACGGTGACCTGCTTGGTGGCCACGTCGGGCGTGATCTTCAGCGAGTCGGCGTGGTCGGCCGCCACCGGCTCCATCCACACCGTCTGCCAGATGCCGGACGACGGGGTGTACCAGATGCCGCTGGGGTCGAGGCGCTGCTTGCCGACGGGCGGGTTCTCGCCGTCCTTGGAGTCGGTCGGGTCATAGACGCCGACGATCAGCTCCTGCGTCCTGCCCGGCTTCAGCGCGTCCGTGATGTCGGCGCTGAACTTGTCGTAGCCGCCCTTGTGTTCGGCCACCTTCTTGCCGTTCACGAAGACCTCGGACTGCCAGTCGACCGCTCCGAAGTTGAGCTTGAGGCGCTTGCCGTCGCCGACCTTCCAGCCCTGCGGGACGGTGAAGGTCCTGCGGTACCACATGCGGTCCTCGTGCCGCTCCACCCCGGAGAGCTGGGACTCCACCGGGTAGGGGACGAGGATCTTCTCGCCGAGCTGCTTGCCGAACGGGGGCTCTTCGCCGGCCTTGGCCGGGGCGAACTGCCAGGTCCCGTTGAGGTTGCGCCAGGCGTCGCGGGTCAGCTGGGGGCGCGGGTACTCGGGGAGCGCGTTGTCCGGGTTCACGTCGTCGGCGAACTTGGTGCGCAGCTGGTGCTCGGAGTGGTTGGGCCCGCTGCTCCAGAAGGCGGCGACCTCCTTGCCGTCGTCGCCCGTGAGGCCGCCCTTGCCGTCGTAGCGGATGTCGGCGGTGCCCTTGGCCGTGCCCGTCTTGTTGCCGACGACGGGCTCCTTGAGGCCCACGAGCAGCGCGCGCGGGTCCTCGGGGTCGGCCTTGATCGTGCCGATGGGCCACTTGGCGCCGCCGATGACCGCCTCGATGTGGTCCGCGAGGCCGTTCGGGGGTGTGCCGAGCTTCTGGGCGAAGTCCAGCTTCAGGGTGCGGCCGTCCTTGAGGACGGTGGCGGAGGTGGCGCCGTCGTACTCGAAGCCGTCGGGGAGGCGGAAGGCCGACTGGGGGACGGCCTTCTTGCTGCCGCCGGGCTCGGTCCAGCGCAGGTGGAGGTTGGAGCCGCCGTAGTGCTCGAAGTACTCGACCTTGATGTCGTAGGCCTTGCCCGCGGTCAACTCGACCGGCTGCGCGGTCTGTTCCTTGTCCCAGTCGTCGACCCAGTGGTCGATGGCGAGCTTGCCGTCGACCCAGAGCCTGAAGCCGTTGTCGCCGATCATGGAGAAGGTGTGGGAGCCGGTCTTCTCCGGGACGACCTTGCCGGTCCAGCGGACGGTGGCGTCGTCGGCCTTGCCGGTGGCGAAGGCCAGGCGCGGGTCGAGGTTGTCGAAGTCGATCTTCTGGTCGAAGCCGGTGGCCTTGAGCTCGTGGAAGTCGAAGGCTCCGGGGGCGGACTGCGTGTAGTACTCGCCCTTCAGGCCGTGGATCTCGGGGGGTTCGTCGGCGGCTGTCGCGGCGGGGACCGCGGTGAGTCCGGCGAAGGCGAGGGCGACGGTGAGCAGCAAAATCAGTCGCTGCCTCACTCGTCCGGGTCGGGTGGGGCGCACAGATCCTCCGTAGCTCGAAGCGGTGCTTGAAGGCTGAGGAAGGGGGTGGCGGCCGACCGCCGCAGTCTGTACAACGAATCTGTACAACGTTGGAAGGAACGGCAGTTGGCATGACAGCACGCTCCCCGGCGCGCTGTCCAGGGCCATGACAAACACCCCAGGACAGGGGTGCACCTCGACGCAGGGAGCTGCACGTGCGGGTTAGCCTCAAGGACGTCGCGGAGCGCGCGGGCGTCTCCATCAAGACCGTTTCGAACGTGGTGAACAAATATCAGCACGTCACCCCGGCGATGCGGGCGCGCGTGCAGGAGGCGATCGACGAGCTGGGCTACCGACCGAACTTGACGGCGCGCCACCTGCGCAAAGGGCGTACGGGCATCATCGCGCTCGCCGTCCCCGAGCTGGGGAACCCCTATTTCGCCGAGCTGGCGGGCGCGGTCATCGACGCGGCGGCCGAGCACGACTTCACCGTGCTGCTCGACCACACCCGCGGCGAACGCGAGCAGGAGGTCCTGGTCAGCCAGGGTTTCCGGGCCCGGGTGATCGACGGTCTGATCATGAGCCCGCTGGAGCTGGAGTCGGCCGACCTGCTCGGCCGCGAGGATGACGTGCCGCTGGTGCTGCTCGGCGAGCGCCAGTACGACCTGCCCTACGACCACATCGCGATCGACAACGTGGCGGCGGCCCGCACCGCGGTACGTCACCTCATCGGCCGCGGGCGCTCCCGCATCGCGTATCTCGGCGCCCGCACGGACTCCGCGAACCGACCGGCGAACCTCCGGCTCCAGGGCTGGCGCGAGGAGTTGACGCAGGCGGGGATCGCCGCACCGGACAGTCTGGTGGGTCCGGTCGGCGGCTGGAACCGCTGGGACGGGGCGAAGGCGATGGCGAGGATGCTGGACGCGGGGGTGCGGCCCGACGCGGTCTTCGCGTACAACGACCTGGTGGCGATCGGCGCCATGCGGGTGCTGCACGAACGCGGCCTGCGCGTGCCGTGGGACGTGGCGGTGGTCGGCTTCGACGACATCGCCGAGGGACAGTTCGGGGCGGTCACGCTGTCCACGGTCTCGCCGGACAAACAGGCCATCGCCCGGCTCGCGGTGGCCTCGCTGCTGCGCAGCCTGGAGGGCTCGGGAGCAGCCGAAGGACGTGAACTCACCGCCGAATTCCGCCTGGTGGAGCGGGAGAGCACACTGGGACGACGCTGAACTGGCGGGTCGTCAGCCGAGTCCTCACCCTGCGCGGAGGGTTTACAGCCCCCTTTCAACGATGTAAAAAGCTCCCCGTAGCGCCGAGTTGACCGTAAGAGCCGATCCTCCCGTGAGCGCTCTCAGCGCCGGGGCCGTGCCGTTTTGGGGACTCCATGAAGCCGACCACACGCCTTAGCCGCACCTCAGCCAGGACCCTCCTCGCCGCCGGTCTCGCCGCGAGCCTCGCGCTCGCCACCGGATGCGCCAAGTCCGAGGACGACGGCGACAAGAGCTCCGCGTCACAGGACAAGGGCGACTCCGGTCAGGTCGTCTCGGAACCGAGCGAGGGCAGCGGACCGACCTGTGCGATAGACGCGTACGGCGGCAAGAAGCTCGACCTCAAGAGCGCCACCGTCGGCTTCTCCCAGTCCGAGAAGGAGGCCAACCCCTTCCGCATCGCGGAGACGGCGTCCATCAAGGCCGAGGCGAAGAAGCGCGGTGTCAAACTCCTCACCGCCAACGCCCAGTCGCAGTTCTCCAAGCAGATCAGCGACGTCCAGGACCTCATCGCCAAGGGCGCGGACCTGCTTGTCATCGCACCGCTGAACTCCGACGGCTGGGAGCCGGTCCTTCGCTCGGCCTCCGCCAAGCACATCCCGATCATCACCATCGACCGCAAGATCAACGCCAAGGCCTGCAAGGACTACGTCAGTTTCATCGGCTCCGACTTCGTGGAGCAGGGCAAGCGGGCGGCCGACCAGATGATCGAGTCGACGGGCGGCAAGGGCAAGGTCGCGATCCTGCTCGGCGCCGCGGGCAACAACGTCACCACGGAGCGCACCAAGGGCTTCGAGGACCGCGTCAAGGAGAAGGCCCCCGACCTGAAGGTCGTCTTCAAGCAGACGGGCGAGTTCGCCCGCGAGAAGGGCCAGCAGGTCACCGAGCAGCTCATCCAGTCCAAGCCCGACATCGACGGCATCTACGCCGAGAACGACGAGATGGGCCTCGGCGCGGTCAACGCCCTCAAGGGCGCGGGCAAGAAGGCCGGTGACGTGAAGATCGTGACGGTCGACGGCACGCGCAACGCCGTGCAGGGCATCGTTGACGGCTGGATCTCCGGCGTCATCGAGTCGAACCCGCGCTTCGGCCCGCTGGCCTTCCAGACCCTGGACACCTTCACCAAGGGCACGAAGGTCTCGCAGGACATCGTCATCAAGGACAGCGCGTACACGAAGGACAACGCCAAGGCGGACCTCGGCAAGGCGTACTGAGATGTCCGACGTCCTCTCGGTCACCGGCCTCAGCAAGACGTTCCCGGGCGTACGGGCCCTGGACGGGGTCGACTTCACCGCACGCGCCGGTGAGGTGCACGCCCTGATCGGCGAGAACGGCGCGGGCAAGTCCACGCTGATCAAAGTGCTGACGGGCGTGTACGCGCCGGACGCGGGCGAGCTCACGTACAACGGGCAACAGGTCACGTTCGCCACGCCACTCGATGCACAGCACGCGGGCATCTCCACCATCTACCAGGAGGTCAACCTCGTCCCCCTGATGAGCGTGGCCCGCAATCTCTTCCTCGGCCGCGAGCCTCGCGGGCGACTCGGCCTCATCGACTTCCGCCGCATGCACCGCGAGGCGGACGAGGCCCTGCGGCGGCTCGGCATCCGCGTAAACGTGCGCCGCCCGCTGCGTGAACTGGGCGTCGGCACCCAGCAGATGGTGGCCCTGGCCCGAGCGGTCTCGGTCGACGCGCAGGTCGTCATCATGGACGAACCGACGTCGTCGCTCGAACCCCGCGAGGTGCAGACCCTGTTCGGCGTCATCCGCATGCTGCGGGACCGCGGGATCGCGGTGATCTACGTCAGCCACCGGCTTGAGGAGCTCTACGAGGTGTGCGACGCGGTCACCGTGCTGCGCGACGGCAAGCTGGTGCACACGGGGCCCATCGTGGAACTCGACAGGCTCCGCCTCGTCTCGCTGATGCTGGGCCGCGAGATCGGGGAAGTACGCGAGGAGGGCGTCACCAAGTTCTCCGGGGAACACGCACCGGAGACACAACCCGTGTTGCAGGCAAGCGATCTGACGTTGCGCCACCACCTGCACGGCGTCTCCGTGGACATCCGCCCGGGCGAAGTGGTGGGCCTTGGCGGCCTGCTCGGCTCGGGGCGCAGCGAGACGGCCAAGGCCATCGCGGGCGCGCTGTCGCCCGACTCCGGACGTGTGGTGGTGGCGGGCGACGCGGTCCGCACCGGCTCGCCACCCGCCGCCATCCGCGCCGGCATCAGCCTGCTCCCCGAGGACCGCAAGGCGGAGGGGATCGTCCCCGGTCTCTCCGTCCGCGAGAACATCGCACTCGCCGCACTCCCCCGCCTCTCCCGCCTCGGTCTGGTGAACGAGGCGGCGATCGACTCGATCGTGGACACGTTCATGAAGCGCCTGCGCATCAAGGCGTCGGGACCTCACCAGAAGGTGGGTGAACTGTCCGGCGGCAACCAGCAGAAGGTCCTCCTGGCCCGCTGGCTGGCGATGAACCCGAAGGTCCTCCTCCTGGACGAGCCCACCCGAGGCATCGACATCGGCGCGAAGGCCGAGGTCCAGAAGCTGATAGACGAACTGGCCAACGACGGCCTCGCGGTGCTCCTCATCTCCTCCGACATGGAGGAACTCATCGAAGGCTCCGACCGGGTCATCGTCCTCAAGGACGGCACGGTGATCGAGGAACTGACGGGCTCCAAGGTCACGGAAGACGCCCTCATGCGGGCGATAGCCACCACCGGAGGCCCCGGAGACCACCATGACTGACCTCGCCACGGAAGCCGTCGGCGCGAAAGCCCACGCCGACCGCGACCGCATCCTCGGCCACCTCCAGAACTACGGCGTCTACCTGGGCGTAGCCGTCCTCCTGATCCTGAACATCGCCCTCACCCCGCACTTCCTGTCCGCCGAGAACTTCCGCACCCAGGCCGTCCAGGTCGCCCCCGTCCTCATCGTCGCCCTGGGCATGGCCCTGGCCATCGGCAGCGAGGGCGTGGACCTCTCCGTGGGTTCGGTGATGGCGCTGTCCACGTCCTTGCTCTCCCTCTACCTGGGCTACGGGACATGGATCGCGATCATCGTCGCGCTCATCGGCGGTGCGGCCATCGGCGTCGCGAACGGCTCCCTCATCGCCTTCATCGGCGTACAGCCCATCGTCGCCACCTTGGCGTTGATGGTCGCCGGCCGGGGCCTCGCTCTCGTGTTCCTGCCCCAGCTCAAGGACGTACACGACCCGACCATGGGGTCGCTCGGATCCGGTGCCGTCCTGGGGATCCCCTACCTCGTCCTGATCGCGGCGGCCCTCGCGCTCATCGTGGCCTTCGTCGTGCGGCGCACCACTTTCGGCCGCCAGCTCCTGGCCATCGGCGACAGCCGCCCGGCCGCGCGCCTCGCGGGTCTCCCCGTACGACGCGTCCTGATCCTCGTGTACGTCTGCTCGGGCGTGCTCGCCGCCATCGCGGGTGTCCTGGCGACGGCCCGGCTCACCGCGAGTGACCCGACCTCGCTCGGCAACCTGATGGAACTGTCCGCGATCACGGCCGTCGTGGTCGGCGGCACTCCGCTCAGCGGCGGGCGCATACGGATCGGCGGCACCGTCGCGGGCGCCGTACTGATCCAGCTGCTCACCGCCACGCTCATCAAGCACGATCTGCCGCCCTCCTGGACACAGATCGCCCAGGCCGTAGTGATCATTCTCGCCGTCTACGCGGCACGGGAGAGGGGCAAGCGGTGACCGGCACCGTCCTATCCAAGGCCAAGCCCATGAAGAAGCCCGAGGACCCCGAGGACGCGGAGACAGGAGCGAGCCGCTCCGAGCGCGTCAGCGCACTCGCCCAGCAGCACGGCGCCCTGGTCACCCTGGTGGTCGCCGTCATCGCGGCGTCACTCAGCTTCGACACGTTCCTGACCGCCGACAACCTGGAGAACATGGCGGTCTCCTCCGCCTTCCTCGCGGTCGTCGCCCTCGGCATGACCTTCGTGATCATCACCGGCGGCATCGATCTCTCCGTCGGGTCCCTGTTCGCGCTCGGCGGCGTCCTCGCGGCCTGGGGTTCGCGGTACGGGACGGCGGTGGCACTGCTCCTGCCCCTGGCCGTGTGCGGACTCATCGGCCTCGTCAACGGCCTCCTCATCGCCCGCTCACGCCTGGCCCCCTTCATCGTGACGCTGGCCGCGATGCTGGGCGCGCGCGGCATCCTGCTGTCCATCACCGACGAGGGCTCCACGACCTATCTCGTCGACAAGGACTCCTTCTTCGCGACGCTCGGCCAGGGCAAGTTCCTCGGCATCGGGGCCCCGGTCTGGATCACTGTCGCCCTCTTCGTCGCCGGCGCCGTGGTCCTGCGCCGCAGCCGTTTCGGCCAGTACGTGTACGCGGTCGGCGGCAACGAGGACGCGGCGGCCCTCATGGGCGCCCCCGTGGCCCGCACCAAGGTCACCGTCTACACCCTCTCCGGCCTCTGCGCGGGACTCGCGGGCGCGCTCAACGCGGCCTGGCTGGTCTCCGGCGTCACCATCCTCGGCTCGGGCATGGAACTGGAGGCGATCTCCGCGGTCGTCATCGGGGGCACACTGCTGACCGGCGGATTCGGCTTCATCAGCGGATCACTCGTCGGCGTGCTGCTCCTGAAGGTCATCCAGAACGTCATCAACCAGATCGGCTCGCTCGACTCCGCCTACCAACAAGTGGTCAGCGGCGCCTTCCTGGCGCTCGTGGTGATCGCGCAGACGTGGCTGGGACGCAGGCGCAGGGTGCTGTAGCGGGTACGGACGCCGGGGCCACAGGGGACTACATGGGAACGATCTGCCCCTTCCCCAGCGCGATCACGCCGCCCTTCGACACCGTGTAGAGCTCTTCGTCCCGCTCGGGGTTGACGCCGATCGTCGCCCCGGGCGGGACGTCCACGTTCTTGTCCAGAACGGCTCCCCGCACCACCGCTCCCCTGCCCACGCGTACGTTGTCGTGCAGCACCGAGCCCTGCACGACCGCCCCGTCCTCGACCGTCACGCCGGGCGAGAGCACGGAGCGCGTGACCTGCCCCCGGATGACGCAGCCGGGGCTGACGATGGACTCGCTCGCGATGCCCGCCGCGCAGAACTTGGCGGGCGGCAGGCCGCCCGGGTGCGTGTAGATCGGCCACCGGCGGTTGTCCAGGTTGAAGACCGGCTGGTCGGAGATCAGGTCCATGTGCGCTTCGTAGTACGCGTCGAGCGTGCCGACGTCACGCCAGTAGCCGTGGTCGCGCGCGGTCTCCCCGGGCACGTGGTTGTCGTCGAAGTCGTAGACCTGGGCCAGGCCGCGTTCGGTGAGCATCGGCAGGATCGAACCGCCCATGTCGTGCTTGGAGTCGTCGTCCTCGGCGTCCTGCTGGATCGCGTCGACGAGGGTCTTCGTGGTGAAGACGTAGTTGCCCATGGAGGCGAACACCTCGTTGGGCGATCCCGGCAGGCCCGGCGGGTCGGTGGGCTTCTCCAGGAAGCGGTCGACGCGGGTGCCGTCCCGCGCGGGAGTGATGATGCCGAAGGAGGACGCGTCCGAGCGCGGCACCTTGATCCCGGCGACCGTGACCCCGGCGCCGCTCTCGAAGTGCTGGTTGAGCATCTGTCGCGGGTCCATGCGGTAGACGTGGTCGGCCCCGAACACCGCGATGTAATCGGGCTGTTCGTCGTGGACGAGGTTGAGGGACTGCAGGATCGCGTCGGCGCTGCCCAAGTACCAGCGCGGGCCCAGGCGTTGCTGCGCCGGGACCGGGGTGACGTAGTTGCCGAGGAGGCTGGACATCCGCCAGGTGGTGGTGACGTGCCGGTCCAGGGAGTGCGACTTGTACTGGGTCAGCACGCAGATCCGCATGACGTCGCCGTTGACGAGATTGGAGAGCACGAAGTCGACGAGGCGGTAGGTGCCGCCGAACGTGACCGCTGGTTTGGCCCGGTCGGCCGTGAGGGGCTGCAGGCGCTTTCCCTCACCGCCCGCCAGGACGATTCCGAGCACCGAAGGTCCACCGCGCATCGCGCCGCCCCCTTAACTGGGATCACTTGGACTCGAGTAACTCCTCGTACACGCGGGTCATGTGTCGCGCGACCGCGTCCCAGCCGAACTCCCTGACGGCACGGTCGCGTCCGGCCGCGCCCATGCGGGTCGCGGCGCGCGGATCGGTGACCAGTTCGTTCAGGGCCTGTGCGAGCCGCGCCTCGAAGGCCGCCGGCTCCTTCTCCTCGTACGGGACGAGGAGGCCCGTGCTTCCGTCGGCGACGACTTCGGGGATGCCGCCGACGTCCGATGCCACGACCGGGGTGCCGCACGCCATCGCCTCCAGGTTGACGATGCCGAGCGGTTCGTACACCGACGGGCAGACGAACGCCCGCGCGTGGGTGAGGAGTTGGACGACCTGTTCGCGCGGCAGCATCTCCGGGATCCAGTGCACTCCCCCGCGGGCCTGGCTCAGCTCCTCGAAGAGGGTGCGGAACTCGGCGTCGATCTGCGGTGTGTCGGGCGCTCCGGCACAGAGCACGAGCTGCGCGGCGGGGTCCAACTCCTTGGCCGCGCGCAGCAGATGGGGCACGCCCTTCTGCCGGGTGATGCGTCCGACGAACAGGACGTAGGGCCGGTCGGGGTCGATCCCCAGGCGCTCCAGGACGTCCGTGCCGGGGTCGGGGCGGTACAGGTTCGTGTCGATGCCGTTGTGGACGACGTGCACCTTCGCCGGGTCGATGGCGGGATAGCAGCCGAGAATGTCGGTCCGCATGCCCCGCGAGACGGCGATCACGGCGTCCGCGGACTCGACGGCGGTGCGCTCGGCCCAGCCGGAGAGGGCGTAACCGCCGCCCAGCTGCTCGGCCTTCCAGGGGCGCAGCGGCTCCAGGGAGTGCGCGGTCATGACGTGCGGGATGCCGTACAGGAGCTTCCCGAGGTGGCCCGCGAGGTTGGCGTACCAGGTGTGGGAGTGGACGAGGTCGCAGCCGGTGAGTGCCGCCGCCATGGAGAGGTCCACGGAGAAGGTGCGCAGGGCGTCGTTGGCGCCGTCAAGGGCGTCCCAGGCCTGATGGCGCGTGGGGCCGCCGTCGGCTGCGCCGTTTCCCCAGCAGTGCACGTCGACGTCGACGAGGGCCTCTAACTCCCGTGCGAGGAACTCGACATGGACGCCCGCTCCGCCGTAGACATCCGGAGGGTACTCCCGGGTGAGCAGTCCTACTCGCACGCAGAACCTCCGTCCGTCCACCCCAGCCGCCGGTCTCCCGCCCCCTCATGGTCACCCAGAAGCGCCCGGTGGGGAAGAGGCCCGCACCGACCTCCGGGGCGGCCGGTCGAAGCAGCAGTCGCCGCACAGGCCGCCGCCCGGGCACCGGTAGTAGAGACAGCAGCTGCGGCGGCGGAAGGCCGTGCCGCGCAGCGTTCCGGTGTCGCGCAGGTCGGGATGGTCGAAGAGTTCGGCGGCCAGTGTCCGTGCCCGCTCCCCCACGTCGGTACGTCCGGTGCGGCGGGCCCAGGTGTCCAGTTCGCGGGCCGCGCCGGCGAGCGCGGAGCCCGCGTTGCCCCACAGCAGGGGCGCGGAGATCCGGTGGCGCGTGCGCAAGGCGTCGGCCAGGGGCACCAGATGGGCGTGCTGCACGACCTCCCGGATGTTCGCGGCGTCGCCCGGCCGCGTCCGCACCTCGGTCAGCCACAGGTCATCGGGGGAGCTGCCGTCCGCGTCCCAGTGCAGCCGCCCCGGATCGAGGTCGGGCACCTCGCCGTGGAGCGCGGCCGAGCCGAGCGCCACCGACCACAGCCGCGCCGCGAGCCCCAGCTGCGCCACGGACACCGCGACGCGCGCGTCGGGCGCCCCGAGCCGGGCGGCGACCTTGTCGACGCGGAACCCGAGGGGCCCGTCGTCGCCCGCGTACAGCCGTGCCAGGGGCGTCACTTGGGGCCCTGCGGGTGGCTCACCCGTGCGCAGGGCGAAGAATCCGCCGACGGAGCCGACTTCGGTCAGGTCGAGAGGGGCTTTCACGACAGCAGAGCCTAGGCGTCCCGCCGGAACAGTGCCGTCCACAGGAAGGACTCGCCGAAGCACGCGGAGTCCTCGGGTTCGTCGCGCATGCGGCGCAGTTCGACCTCCGTCAGGTCGGAGAAGATCCAGCGCAGGGACTCCGGCGTGTAGGCGAGGCCGCCGTGGAGTGCGGACGCGTGATAGAAGTCCGCGTCGGGCAGCTCGGAGCCGGAACCCGCTTCTCCGGAGGCGAAGGCGGTGAGACCGAGGTGGCCGCCCGGAGCCAGGGCGCGGTCGAGCAGGGAGAGATAGCTGACGCGGCGGTGGGGCGGCAGGTGGTGGAAGCAGCCCGAGTCATGGATCAGGTCGTAGGGGCCGCGCAGTTCGGTGTCGGTGAGCGCGAACGCGTCGCCGCGGTGGAAGCGGATGTCCGCCCCGGTCTCGCGGGCCCGCTCCTCGGCCCAGTCCACGGCTGCCGGGGAGAGGTCGACGGCGTCCACCTGGAATCCCAGGGAGGCCAGATACAGGGAGTTGCGGCCGGGACCGCAGCCCAGATCGAGGGCGCGCCCCGGGGTGACGAGTCCACGCTCGACGTAGGAGGCCAGGTTCTCGTCCGGCTTCGCCACGAAGAACGGCACCGGCCGGTCGCGGTCGGTGTAGAAGCCGTCCCACCAGGTCGCCGCGTCGGCGGTCCAGCGGTCGGCCTCCGGCGCGAACAGACCGTCCATGAGCTTCAGGACGTCGTCAACAGTGCGTATGTTCCGGTGCATCCGGGCCCCTTTCCACGGGGTCCGAGAATAGGGCCGGGCCCTGCAAAAGCCCAGGTCACATGGCATGAGTGGAAGCGCGCAGGCAGTCGCTGGAGGGGATGGGAGCGGCCCGTGTGGGCAGCGGTCCGGAAGCGGTGTGCCGACGCGCCCACGGCGTGCCCAGGGGCTCGTACGGGGGCGTTGGACGGGGCGCGGGCGCAAGAATTTTCGAGATTTCAGATGATCCACCGAACCGACGCGTAACCCACCCGGGGGAGGACATCTCTCTGGTCGTACTCCATCGGCAGTAGGACCCAATGCCTGCTGAGGTACGACGACGTGGAGCGAAATTCGCGAGATCGTGGTGGGTATGGAAGCCGACCGTTCGCCGCGCCGGACGCCCCGGGCCCACCACAGGGCGCACCGCAAGCCGTGGAGCACCTCATGAGTGCCCTCACGCTCGCCGTGCTGCTCTCCCTCGTCTCCGCCGTGGCGTATGCGGGCGGGGCCATTTTGCAGGAGCGCGTCGCCGTCAGCACGCCGGAGCGGCGGTACGCTCCGCTGCGCCGCGGCGCCTGGTGGGTCGCCATCGCGCTGAACGGCCTGGGTGCGCTGCTGCACGTGGTGGCGCTCGCGTACGGGCCGCTGAGCCTGGTGCAGCCGCTCGGCGCCCTCACCATCGTCTTCGCGCTGCCGATGGCCGCCCTCTTCGTGCGCCGCAAGGCGGGGGCCACCGCGTGGCGCGGGGCGATCATGGCGACCGTGGGTCTGGCCGGTCTGCTGTCGCTGACGCAGTCGGCGGACGTGCAGTCCCTGGACGGCACCGAGCGGGTCATGGTGGCGCTGATGACCGCGGGCGCCGTGGTGGCGCTCATGGTCGTGGCGCACGCGGTGCACCGTCATCCGGTGGTGCGCAGTGTGCTGCTCGCCAGCGCGGCGGGCGTCGCCTTCGGCATCGCCTCGGTGTTCACCAAGACGGTCGCGGTGGACCTGGACGCGGGCGTCTCGCTGACGCGGCAGGTGCCGAGCCTCGCCGTGATCGCCGTCCTGGCCGGTGCCGGTGTCCTGATCTCGCAGGCCTCCTACCGCGGCGCGGGCCTCGCGGCCCCGCTGTCGACCGTGACGGTCGTGAACCCCGTCGTGGCGGCCGCGGTGGGCCTCACACTCTTCGGCGAATCGTTCCGCTACGGCTCGGCGGGCACAGCCGTCGCCCTGGGCTTCGGGGTCGTCGCGGCCGGCGGTCTGATCCTGCTGACCACGGAGCGGATCGGCGCGGCGCAGGGTGCCGCCGCCTCGACGGTCCAGGTGGCCAAGGGCGGACCTGTCGCGGCGGACGCCGTGGCTCACGAGAAGCGGCCCGACGAGCGGGCGCACGAACTGCCCGCGCTGCCCTCCCAGCCCGCGGCCGGACCGCACCGGCGGGTGCTGTTCCGCCATGGCCACGGCCGTGAACGCATCGGTTCCTGAGGCCCGCAGGGCGGCCTCGCGCGCATCCTGAAGCCCCTGGGTAATCCCCAGGGGCTTCGGTCGTTCACGTGCGGCGGACGCGTCAGATCCGGACGCCGCCGGCCCGCAGATACGCCAGCGGATCGACGTCCGCGCCGAAGCCGGGCCCCGTACGGATCTCGAAGTGCAGGTGCGGGCCCGTGCTGTTGCCGGTGGACCCCGAGCGCGCGATGCGCTGCCCCGCACCCACCTTCTGCCCGGCCTTCACGGTGAGCGCGGAGAGGTGGCCGTACTGGGAGTACTTGCCGTCACCGTGCCGGATCACCACCTCGTAGCCGTACGAGCCGCCCCAGCCGGACGACACGACCGTGCCCGCGGCGACGGCCTTCACGGAAGTACCGGTGGCGACGGGGAAGTCCACACCCGTGTGATAGCCCTTCGACCAGGAGCCGCCGGCGGCACGGTAGGGGGTGCTGGGTGAGGCGGCCACGGGTGCGGACATGCCCTGCGTGGCCTGGGCGGGCTTCGCCTTCTTCGGCTCGGCCTTCTCGGCCCTGGGCTTCGGCTTGGGCTCGGCCTTGGGTTCCACCCGCTGCTTGGGCTGCGTACGCGGCTTCGGCGCGGCCTGGGGCTTCTCGGCCTGCTTCTGCGAGGCCCGCGTCGCCAGCCGCTGGCCCGGCGTGATCAGGTCCGGGTCGTCGCCGATCGTCGAGCGGTTGGCCTCGTACAGCTGCCGCCAGCCGCCGCTCACCCTGCGCTCGTCGGCGATCCCGGAGAGCGTGTCGCCGCGGACGACGGTGTACATCTGGCCGCGGCCCGCGGTGGACTGCGGGGTCACCTCCGGCTTGACGTCCTTGACCTGGCGCTGCGGGGCCTTCGGCGCCGCCTTCTTGGGCGCGCTCATCGGCGTGATGTCGGGCGCGTCACCGCCCCGCGTCAGACCGGCCCGCTCCGAGCAGACCGGCCAGGCCTGTGGTCCCTGTGCCTTGAGGACCTTCTCGGCGACGGCTATCTGCTGGTGCTTCGTAGCGCGGTCGGCGCGCGGGGCGTAAGCGGTGCCGCCGTACGCCTCCCAGGTGGACTGCTTGAACTGGAGACCGCCGTAGTAGCCGTTGCCGGTGTTGATGCTCCAGTTGCTGGTGGACTCGCAGGCGGCGACCTTGTTCCAGGTGTCGACGTCGGCCGCCTCCGCCGTGCCCGTGCCGATCAGCGGCAGCGCCATCCCCGCGCCACCCGCCGTGACGGTCAGCGAAGCTCGGTTGATCCGGTTCGGCTGGTACCGGCGGTGCCGACCGCGTACGGCCATGAGAGCTCCCTCAGTCACACTGATCACAGTCACGTCGGACACACGACAAGGCGGCAAGTTAGCCGTTCCGACCGAACCGTGACAAGGGCGCGCGACCGAGGGAACGCACCACCCGTCAGGCCTTCAAGTGCTCCGGGAGCCACTGGAGTTGGACATCCTGCTGGTAGGGGCCACCGCCCTCATGATCGTTGAAGGAGTACACCTCCATCGAACGTTCCGCCCCCGCGTAGGCGTTGTGGGCGGCGAAGACGGTGGACGGCGGGCACGTCATGTCCTCCAGAGCCGCCGAGAAGAGCGCGGGCGCCGTGCCCCGGGCCGCGAAGTTCACGCCGTCGAAGTAGGAGAGCGTACGGAAGACGCGCTCCTCGACGCCGCGCTTCGCCTTCATGTAGAGCGCGATCTCCCGGTACGGCGGACGGTCGGTGAGGGTCGTGGCGCGCGGGAAGTCGCACAGGAACGGCACGTCGACCGCGATCGCCGCCAGATCCGGGACGAGTCCGGCGACGGCGAGGGTGATCCCGCCGCCCTGGCTGCCGCCGACCGCCGCGACCCGCGAGGAGTCCACCAGCGGGTGCGCGCGGGCCGCCTCGACCGCCCGTACGCCGTCGGTGAAGACGCGCCGGTAGTAGTACTCGTGGGGGTCCTCGATGCCGCGCGTCATGTAGCCGGGGTAGGCGGGCCCGCTGCCGACCGGGTCGGGGGTGTCGCCCGCCGAACCGCCGCTGCCCTGCCCCCGGGTGTCCATCACGAAGTGCGCGAAGCCCGCGGCCGACCACAGCAGACGCTCGTGCGGGAGACCGCGGCCGCCGCCGTATCCGATGTACTCGACGACGGTGGGCAGCGGCTCGGTCGTCCCGGCGGGCACTATCAGCCAGCCCCTGACCGGGTGGCCGCCGAACCCGGCGAACGTCACGTCGAAGACGTCGACCGTGCTCAGGTGCGCGTCGACGGGAGTGAAGCGGGCGTCCAGGTCATGCTCGCGTGCGGCCAAAAGGGTCTTCCGCCAGAACGCGTCGAAGTCCTCGGGCTCGGTCACCTCGGGCCGGTAGCGGCGCAGTTCGTCGAGCGGCATGTCGAAATGGGGCACGGGCGGCTCCTTCGTCGGACACAGTGTCGGAATGTCACGCTACGCCGCGGGGCAATACTGGCGAACACCACTGGCACTTCCACCTCCAGGAGCCACGGCATGAGCAGCACGTCAGCCCAGATCGGCGTCACGGGCCTCGCGGTCATGGGGCGCAATCTGGCCCGCAACTTCGCACGCAACGGCTACACCGTCGCCCTGCACAACCGCACGGCGGCCAAGACGCACGCACTGGTCGAGGAGTTCGGCCACGAGGGCGAGTTCATCGCCACCGAGACCGCCAAGGAGTTCGTGGCGGCGCTCGAACGCCCCCGGCGCCTGGTGATCATGGTGAAGGCCGGCGATCCCACGGACGCCGTCATCAAGGAGTTCGCGCCGCTCATGGAGCCGGGCGACATGATCATTGACGGTGGCAACGCGCACTTCGCGGACACCCGGCGCCGCGAGCGTGAACTGCGGGAGCAGGACATCCACTTCGTCGGCACGGGCGTCTCCGGCGGCGAGGAGGGCGCGCTGCTCGGCCCGAGCATCATGCCGGGCGGCTCCGAGGAGTCGTACGCCTCGCTCGGCCCGATGCTGGAGAAGATCTCGGCGAAGGCGAAGGACGGCTCCCCCTGCGTCACCCACGTCGGCCCTGACGGCGCGGGCCACTTCGTGAAGATGGTGCACAACGGCATCGAGTACGCGGACATGCAGCTGATCGCCGAGGCGTATCAGCTGCTGCGCGACGTGGCGGGCTACTCCCCCGCGCGGATCGCGGACATCTTCCGCACCTGGAACACCGGCCGCCTCGACTCCTATCTGATCGAGATCACGGCGGAGGTCCTGAAGCACGTGGACGCCGCGACGGGTGAGCCGTTCGTGGACGTGGTCCAGGATCAGGCCGAGCAGAAGGGCACCGGCCGCTGGACGGTGCAGATCGCCCTCGATCTGGGCGTTCCGGTGTCGGGGATCGCGGAGGCGGTGTTCGCCCGGTCGCTTTCCGGCCACTCCGAACTGCGGGCGGCGTCGAAGGACTTGGCGGGTCCCACCGCTCGTCCGCTGGACGAGGCCGAGGCGGCAGCCTTCGCCGACCAGGTCGAGCAGGCGCTGTACGCCTCGAAGATCGTGTCGTACACGCAGGGCTTCCACGAGGTCGCCGCGGGCAGCGAGGAGTACGGCTGGGACATCGACCTGGGCGCGGTCGCCGCCATCTGGCGCGGCGGCTGCATCATCCGCGCCGCCTTCCTGGACCGCATCCGCGCCGCGTACGACGCGCGCGCGGATCTGCCGAGCCTGCTGTCGGACAAGACGTTCGCGCAGGAGATCGGTGCGGCCCAGGACGACTGGCGCGCGGTCCTGGTCGCGGCCACCCGGCAGGGTGTCCCCACGCCGGGCTTCTCGGCGGCCCTCGCGTACTACGACGCGCTGCGCGCGGACCGCCTGCCGGCCGCGCTCACGCAGGGGCAGCGGGACTTCTTCGGGGCGCACACCTACCGGCGTACGGACCGTGAGGGGTCGTTCCACACCCTGTGGGGCGGGGACCGCTCGGAGGTACAGGCCTGAGACCTGCCGGTGTCCGGCAGGTCCGGCGCCTGTCGGTCTCCCTCCGCCGTCAGACCGGCTTGGGCTCGGTCTCGGGCTCCGGTCCCGGCGGCGGGAGCGGGGTCGGCGGCGGGTCCGGCGTGGGGCGCGGCACGGGGCCGGGGCCCGGGCCCGGCATGGGGCGCTCGGGGTCCGGCATCGGATTGGGTCCGCCCGGGTCGGGGATGGGGCTGGGCGGCGTGGGGTCGGGATACGGGACGGTCATGTCTCCTCCGTCGGGTCGGAGATCGGTCGTGTCCACTCTCTCCCGCCTCGCGTGCCCACGCCTGCCGAGTCCACGCGTCCCCGCGCCGTCCGACCTCGGTCTCAGGTGCGGCTGAGCCGCACGACGGGGATGTCCCGATCCGTCTTGGCCTGGTAGTCCGCATAGAGGGGGAACAGCTCGACGAGGCTCGGCCAGACCCTGGCCTTGTCCTCGGCCGACAGTGTCTCGGCGCGGGCGGCGAATCGCTCCTCGGTGCCGACGCGGAGTCGTACGCCGGGCTCATCCACGAGGTTGCGGTACCACAGGGGGTGCTCGTCGGCGCCGCCGTTCGAGGCCACGATCAGGTAGTCGTCGCCGTCGCGGCCGTAGATCAGCACGGTGCGGCGCAACTGGCCCGTGCGCCGTCCGCGGTAGTCGAGCAGGAGGCAGGGGACGCCCTGCACCCCGGTGCCCTTCGTGCCACCCGACTCCTCGTACAGGCGGGCCTGTTTGCCCACCCAGCCGGTTGGACTGATCACGGCCTCTTCGTCCTGCTGCGCCATGTCCGCTCCCGTGAAGCGTGAGTGTGAAGCCTGAGTGTGTGAAGTGCGAGTCGAAGGAGTACGCGGGAGGCGAGCGGTCACTCACCTCCCGCTGTCAGCCTACGACTTGGCGCCGACACCACACCGGAGAACGGCCTCGCGCAGACCGGGGCGCGGGCTGGAGACGACCGGTACGGGGAGAGCGGCGCGGTCCGCCGCGTCCGCCATCGACGCCTGCGCCAGGACGACGGAGTCGACGCCCCGCAGGGCGTCGACGGCATCCACGATCAGACGGACGTGACCTTCCCTGTCACCGGCCTCGAACCTCTCCCAGGCGCCGTCCACCAGGACCTCGGTGACATCGACGGGCCGCCCGGCGCGGGCGGCCTCCTCCTCGACCAGCGCGCGGGTCGGCCCCAGGGTGCTCTTCAGGGTGGCGACGACGGCCACGGACCGCCCCGCGGCCACGGCGGCGGCCGCCATGGGCCGGTCGACGCGTACGAGGGGGACGCCGACGGCGGCGGCGCGGGCCTCGGTGACGGCGCCGATCGTCGAGCAGGTGCAGAGCACGAGGTCGGCCCCTTCGGCGACGGCCCGCACCAGCAGTTCCTGGACGTCGTCGGCCACCGCGTCGGGTCCCTCGGCGCGGGCCCGCGCGAGCAGGTCCTCGTGCACGAGGTGCCGCAGCGCGAACCCCGGGTGGTCCTGGTCCCGCAGCCCCTCGAAGACGGGGACGTGCACGGGCGAGGTGTGCAGCAGGGCGAGCGTGGCGGTCACCATGCGGCCGGGTCCGACTTCGTGCTCATCGGCTCTCCTGGAGGGCAGGCGCGGCCTGCGGGCTGCGGGCCATGTCTTCGGCGCCCGGCACCGGCGCGGCCGCGTCGTCACCGAGGGCCACGATGCGGTTGACCGCGCCGTCGACGCCGTCGACGTGCACGACCTTGGGCCGCAGGGTGCGGGCCTCGGCGTCGTCGACCTGGGCGTAGCTGATGATGATCACCTTGTCGCCGGGGTGCACGAGGTGCGCGGCCGCCCCGTTGATGCCGATGACGCCGCTGCCGCGTTCGCCCTCGATGGTGTACGTCTCCAGGCGGGCGCCGTTGGTGATGTCGACGATGTGCACGAGCTCGCCGGGCAACAGGTCGGCCGCGTCGAGAAGATCGGCGTCGATGGTGACGGAGCCCACGTAGTGCAGGTCCGCCTGGGTCACCGTGGCACGGTGGATCTTGGACTTGAACATGGTACGCAGCATTTTTTGGTCTCCTAGAAGACGGCTCCCTGCCTGCTTTCTGCAGGTCAAGGGCGTTCCTCACTGTACATCGGCGCGCCTTTGACTCGAAGGCTTTCCCCGACGCCCAAGGCCCCGCTTCCCGAGGACGCGGGGAAATGTGTCCGACAGCCCCGCCGAACTTGATATCCGTGCAGGTCAGCGGTCCACGCGCTTCTCGTGAGGTCCTGTGTCCGGGACCTCGCCCACCTCCGCCGCCGCAGGATCGAGCACGCGCGCCAGGAACGTCCGGGTCCGCTCGTGCTGCGGGTCGCCCACCACACGTTCGGCCGTGCCCTCCTCGACGATCACTCCGTCGTCCATGAAGACCACCCGGTCGGCGACCTCGCGCGCGAAGCTCATCTCATGGGTGACGACCAGCATCGTCATCCCCTCCTGGGCGAGCGAGCGCATCACCGCGAGTACGTCCCCGACCAGTTCGGGGTCGAGCGCGGAGGTCGGCTCGTCGAAGAGCATCAACTCGGGATCCATGGACAGCGCCCGAGCGATCGCGACCCGCTGCTGCTGGCCGCCGGAGAGCTGCGCAGGATAGGACCGCTCCTTGCCGACGAGGCCCACCCGCGCGAGGTTGGCCCGCGCGATGCGCTCGGCCTCCTCCTTGCCGCGCCGCAGCACACGGCGCTGCGCGATGGTCAGGTTCTCCAGCGCCGTGAGGTGCGGGAAGAGGTTGAAGGACTGGAAGACCATGCCGATCCGACGGCGTACGCGATCGATGTCCACATCGGGGTCCGTGACCTCCGTACCGGCCACCGTCACCGTGCCCGACGTGGGCTCTTCCAGAAGATTGACGCAGCGCAGCAGGGTCGACTTGCCGGAGCCCGAAGGGCCGATGACACAGACCACGTCACCGCGCCCCACCGTGAGGTCGATGCCCTTGAGCACCTCCAGATCGCCGAACGACTTGCGCAGCTCGCGCACCTCGATCGCCTGGCCCGAAGGTGCGGGCGCGTCGGGTGCCTTGTCCAACTTCATGGTGCTCACCTGGCTTTCGCCGTACGGGCCTCGAGCCGCCGCACCAGATGGCCGAGCGGGAGGGTGATGACGAGATACAACAGTCCGGCGATCAGGATCGGGGTCAGGCTCTTGTGCTCGTTCAGCGCGTCCCGGCCGAAGTTGGCCAGCTCGAACTGGCCGAGCGAGAGGCCGAGCAGATACACCAGTGAGGAGTCCTTGGTGAGCAGGATCAGCTCGTTGGTCAGCGGCGGCAGCACGATCCGGAACGCCTGCGGCATCACGATCGACACCATCGCACGCCCCGGTGACATGCCCAGCGAACGGGCCGCCTCCGTCTGCCCCTTGGGCACCGCCAGGATGCCCGCGCGGATCGTCTCGGCCATATAGGCGGCGCCCACCAGGCCCAGGGACAGCATCACCGTGATGTCCATGTCGAGCGCGACCTCGAAGGCCAGCGGCACACCGAAGCCGAGCGCGATGAACACAAGGAGGGAGGGAATGCCGCGGAAGAACTCGATGTAGGCGATCGCGAGCCAGCGGTACGGAGGCACCGTGGACAGCCGCATCAGCGCAAGGACGACGCCGAGCCCCAGGCCGAAGCCGAAACCGAGCAGCGTGTAGTAGGCGGTGTTGACCAGCGCGGTGGTGATCACCTCGGGGAACAGCGCCTTGGCGATCTCCACGTCGAAGAACGCCTGGCGCAGTGTCCCCCAGTCGGCCACCAGCGCGAACACGGCTATGGCGATGAGCAGCACGGCGTACTGGACGCCGCGGAACAGCCGTGCCCGCCGCCGTCGGGACATGGACATACGTGCAGAACTCCTCTGGTCAGCCGTTTGAATGCTCGAGGTCAGCTCTGCGGAGTGGTGCCGAACCACTTCTTGTAGATCTTGTCGTAACTTCCGTCGCTTCGGGCTTCCTTGAGGACTGCGTTGACCTTCTTGCGCAGTGAGTCGTTGCCCGTGCGGAAGCCGATTCCGTACTTCTCACCGGTGTCGAACTCCGCGGTCACCTCGGTGTCCGGGTTGTCCTTGATGTATTCGAAGAGCACGCCGTTGTCGTTGATGCCCGCGTCGACTTTGCCGGCCTTGACCGCCGTGAGCAGCAAGCCGACGTCCTCGTACTCCACGAGCTCCATGTCGAGGCCCTTACTCTCCTTCTTGGCGTAGATGCCGCCGGTGGTGGCCTTCTGGTAGCCGAGCTTCTTTCCCTTGAGATCCTCGAAGGTCTTGTAGGGCTGCCCCTTCTTGGTGATCAGCGCCTGGGTGGCGTTGAAGTAGGGGTCCGAGAAGTCCATGACCTTGTCGCGCTCGTCGGTGATCGTCATGCCCGCGGCGGCCAGGTCGCACTTGCGGATGTTGAAGTCCTGGCCGGTTTCGATGCCTTCGAAGGGGGTGTTGACGATCTCCTGCTCGACCCCCAGTTCCTTGGCGACCAGGTCGACCAGATCCACGTCGAACCCGACGATCTTGCCGTCCTTCTTCGACTGGAACGGCGGATAGGGCAGATGCGTGCAGGTCTTGATCTTGCCGGAGGAGACGAGCTTGATCCCCGAGGCGCCCTTGTCGCCGTCGCTGTCGGACTTGGTGCTGGTGCAGCCTGTCATCAGCAGGCCGGCGACTGCGGTCAGGGCTACGGCAGTTACCGGGGAACGAACAAACTTCGGGGGACGAGCGGACACAGGACCTCCAGGGCAGGCTCGAACCAGGGCGCGAGCGAGATCAACAGCGCTGTGTGCTGCGCAAGCTGCGGTGCATCCTGCCACCGGCCAGGGCTCTTGTCCCGCCCCCGGGATTGCGTATGCGTAACACACTCGATCTCTGCCGCTTCAACTCCCCTGTGTGAGCGGTTACTTGCCCTGCGTCAGCATCCAGCCGGGCGAACTCCTTGATCAGCGGGGGGTAACCGTCAGAGCGAGGAACGTCGAGTACCGCAGTGGGCTTCTTCCAGGAGTCCTGCCGCATGCGCGGTCCGCTGGTACAACACGTAGCGCCCGTCTCTGACCTTGGTGACGAGACGTGCGCGGTGCAGGGCGCTGAGGTGGTAGGAGACGGTGCCCGGGGTGTATCCGGTTCGGGCGGCGAGTTCCGCGGTGGACCGGGCGGTTTCGAGGTCCGCCAGCAAGGCCGCTCGGGCGTTGCCGACCACTTGCGCGATCTTTCCGGACCTGCGATCCCGGTCGGCTCCGATCCGCTGGGCGGGGTAGTAGAAGACGAACTGCCCGGGGGTGTCGACCTGGATGACGACGGCGGACCGGCTGAGCACGCTGGGGGTGAGGACCAGGTCCCTGCCTGCGACATCGATTTCCGCCTCCCACGGCTTGGCCAGGGTGATCGCGTCGCCTGCCCAGGCCATGTCGGGGTGGAGTGCTCCGAGCGTCCGGCCGACGCCGTGGGTGGCGATGGCTGCCGCGCGGTGGGCGATGTCCTGTTGGATGATCGAGCGCAGTTCGGGCCAGCCCTCGGACAAGGTGTCACGCCAGAACCGGGCGAGACCGTTGGCGAGATGGCGCTGCATCTGCCCCGACTCCGCGATCCGACGGGTGGTGGGCAGCAGCGGCCTGTTCCAGTGGGTCCGGGTGTGGGTGAAGACCTGGGTTTCGAGGTCGTCCTGCGCTACGGCCTCGATGTGCGCGATCTGCTCGTCGATCAGGTCGTGGCGCTGTGCGTCCGTTCCCGGCTGAGGGGTGAGCAGGTCAGGTCTGTAGGTGTCGCCGTTTTGCGGTAACAGGTCAACGAGCAAGGCAACGTCGGGATGGGCGAGTGAGGCTCGGGCGCGTGGTCCGGGATCCCCGAAGACCGGGTGCCGTCCCGACGCGGCGGTGAGTTGCAGCCACGCCATGGATTCCGCAGCAGGGGAAGGCGCCAACCGGGTCCTGGACACTGTATTGGCGTCTACACGCAGGGTCAGCACCGCCCCGACGCTAGCAGTCGTCGCGATGGATTTGAACGGGCTCAAATGCTTTCCGGCGTGTGGTCCCCGCGTGGTGGAGTCGTGTTGCCGAACAACGGCAGCAACGTTCACTGCCCGATCTGAGGCGGTCGCCTCCGTATGGCGGTGAGGTTGCGCATCCGGAACTCGACGAACCCTGGGAGTGGTTGTCATGGTGAGGTTGAAGGACGCATCGAAGGTCAAGAGCCGCACGAGGAAGGTCGGCGTGGCCGTGACCGCAGCCGCGTCGATTGCCGGGATGGCTTTCGCGGCAACACCCGCCACCGCCGTCGGCGCCGCTGCCGCCACCATCTCGATCGAGTACGGGGCGAGCTACTACAAGGGCACGGCCAGCTGGTCCAACCGGTCGGTCGGCATCGACGCGTCGTTCAAGGCCAGCAATTGCCGGCGGGTCTACGCGCGGGCGTTCGCCGGTAGCACCTCACTGGACTTCAAGAGCAGCAGCACTTGGTGCAATCGATCCGGACCGGCGGACTTCGCCCTTTCCGCGAACGTCGTCGGTGGGGCCGACAGAATCTGGGTCTACATGACTGACGAAAACCTGAACTACCTCAAGGGACAGACCTGTTACCGCACCGGCGGCTGCATCGACGGCCTGCACTAGCGGCGGATCCGGTAGTCGTCCAGGACGTTGCCGGTGTCCTGGGCGGGCCGTCCGGAGAGGGCGGGGCTGACACATCCGGCAGGTCACAGCCACGCGATCCTGGAGATCACATGAAGACTCATGTCACCGCCGCCCTCGGTTCCCTCGTGCTGACCGCGGGCGCCTTGCTGGGCGCTCCCGCCGCCGGCGCGCAGCCGGCCCCCTACCCGAGCACCCCTTTCGATCTCACGAGCGGTGCCAGCTCCGTCCGCGGCACCCTGACGTGGCGCGACCGGTCGGTCGAGGCCGCTGGAACACACCGGGCCGGCGGCTGCAGCAGGGTGTGGTTCAGCACGTACGGCGCCTCTGGCAACGAACTCGGCATGTGGAGCAGCCCCACTCGGTGCAACGTGACATACCAGTTCCGTGCCATGCTCCCTGCGGATGTGCCCGGTGGGGCGGCGTCCGTCAGGATCTGCCTTGATGCGGGCATGGGACTCAAGTGTGGGTGGTACAACCGGCCCTGACCCACCCGGGGCGTACTCCGCGTACTCGCTGCGCTGCTGACCGCGCTACGGGATCAGTCCGTACCGGCTGCCGGTTGTTGGATGCTGTCGCCGCGGTTGTTGGTGCCGACGCTGGTGGCCAGGGCCGCGAAGTCGCCGAGGACACCGAACCTGCCCTTGTCGGCGGGCAGCAGGGGGCGGACGGGGCTGTCCGCGGCGAGGTGCTCGGCCAGCTGAGCCTTGTAGGCGTTGTAGGACCTCGCCGTGTAGCCCGGGTCCGTGACGGC
This sequence comes from Streptomyces sp. NPDC054872, assembly GCF_053610705.1. Lineage (NCBI taxonomy): Bacteria > Bacillati > Actinomycetota > Actinomycetes > Kitasatosporales > Streptomycetaceae > Streptomyces > Streptomyces sp. NPDC054872. The sequence continues at coordinate 33,119 of NZ_JBSGYY010000051.1, forward strand.
TTTCGCCCGGTGGTCATTGGTCACCGCGATCGACGCCAGGTCCATCAGATAGGTGTCGATCAGGTCCGTGACGTCCCTGGCCTTGGCTCCTGGCACTCCCACCCGGACGTGCTGGGCGAGCACATGGGCCATCTCCAGGACGAGGTCGCGGTAGATGCCGTGCCGGATGGTGTGCGGGAACGCCGCCATGACGTGGTCCGCCTGGCCCGCGCCCTCCGTGTTCATGAAACGCGGCGTCTTCAGCGTCTCAAGGCCCGGCACCAGCAAGGGCATGCCCGCATACAGATCCTCTTCCTCGGGAATCTTGGTGTTCGCGGAAGCGAGGGGATGCAGGCCGATCTCATGGGCCAGCATCCCCATCACGTAACCGATGTCGTACTTCTCGAAGTAGTAGCTCGCCAGGTTGATCTCCACACCCGCGTCACCCAGGTCACGCACATCGGCCGGGGTCTCCGTCGTCCGCACATGCAGCGTGATCCGGACCGGCCGGCCGCCGACGAAGCTGTTGATGGTGCTGTGCTCGTCCAGTAGCTCGACGATCCGGACCGCCTTCCCGACATACTTTTCCGTCTGATTCAGGTTGGTGAACTCGAAGTTCCCCAGCTTGAAGGGGCGGAGGGCCGGCTCCGGTGCGGCGGGGGCAGTGTCCGATTCCGAGTCCGGCGGCATATGGGCCGGAACGTCGGTTGCTGCCGTGCCGTCGCCGGCAGGCCGGGGCAAGGAGACCGGGTCGACCCAGATGGACTCGCGCACTTCCTCGACGGCAGAGCTGCGGGCGCCCGACCAGCTCTGATCAGTGTTGTGGGGCGCCGGGGTCACGCCGCCGATGAGCGCGCCGAGCAGGGCCAGGTGCCTGTCGCGCAGGCCGGAAGGGGCGAGGGACGGGTCTTCGGGAGCCTCGTTGAGGTCGCCGAGGAGGCTGCCGAGGATGTGGGGGCGCTGCGGGGAGTCGGTGTCGCGGTACTCGTCCCGCAGGCCGAGCTGGTGGGTGAGCTCGTGCGCCAACTGCACCGGGGCGGCATCGGCCCACCAGGTGATCTGGTCCATCCCCTGGTCGCGGCCCGCCAGGTTCACTGTCAGGTGCGGGGCATCGGCGGGATCCACGCGCTCGACGGTCACGTGCAGCCGGTCGCCGTTGAACAGGCGGTACTCCGGGCCGTTCAGGAACTCCTCAACGCCTGAGGTGAGTTGGTCGAACACGTGGGTGGCCTGGTCGTCGGCGCCGCGCAGCGCGACACGGACCGTGAGGTCGGTGACCGGCTGGCCCTGGTACGAGAACCGCCGGACGTCGAAGCCCGAACGCACCACGAATCGGGGGCGGCTGTCGCGCGTCCCGCTGGTCGGCGGTGTGGCGGACGGCGCGGTCTGCGGAAGCCTGGGGCGTGCCTCGCCGGTGGTGGTGTCTGTCTCCGGGGCAGCGGGCGGTTGGATGCTGTCGCCGCGGTTGTTGGTCGCGATGCTGGTGGCGAGCTGGGTGAAGGACCGTGCCACGCCGAACAGGGTCTTGTTCGACGGCAGAAGGCCCCGAAGCGCAGGGCTCTCCGCCAACTGGGCGCGGAGCATCTCCTTGTAGGCGTTGTAGACCCTCGCCGTGTAATTGGGCTCCTTGACGGCGTTCACCCGGTAGTCGCTGGTGACCGCGATGGAGGCGAGATCCATCAGGTAGGTGTCGAAGAGGTCGGTGACGTCCTGGGACTTGGCTCCCGCCACACCGACGCGTGCGCGCCGCGCGAGCACCGTGGCCATCTCTATGACGATGTCGCGGTAGATGCCGTGCCGGATGGTGCGGGGGTAGGCGGCCATGATGTGGTCGGCCTGACCCGCTCCCTCGGTGTTCATGGTGCGCGGTATCGCCAGGTCGGTCAGTCCCGGCACCGGCAGCGGCATGCCGTGGTAAGCCTGCTCCTGCTCGTGAATGTCCGTGTTGCGCGACGCCAGAGGGTGCAGGCCGATCTCGTGGGCCAGCATGCCCATCACGTAACCGGTGTCGTACTTCTCGAAGTAGTAGCTGGCCAGATTGATCTGCACACCGTCCTCACCCAGGTCGCGCACGTCGGCCGGGGTCTCGGTCGTGCGCAGGTGCAGGGTGATCCGGACAGGGCGGCCGCCGACGTAGCTGTTGATGGTGCTGTGCTCGTCGAGCAGCTCGATGATGCGGACCGCCTTGTCGATGTACCGGTCCGTCTGACGCAGGTTGGTGAACTCGTAATTCCCCAGCTTGAAGGGGGCCGGAATGTCGGCGTTCGCCGTGCTGTCGGTGTTGGCCTGGGGCAGTCGGGGGCGTGCCTCGCCCGGGTTGGGTCCGGTGTTGGGTCCGGTGTCAGTGCCGGTATTGGGTCCGGTGTTGATGCCGGTCTGGTCGGGGGGTGCCGGTTGTTGGATGCTGTCGCCGCGGTTGTTGGTGCCGACGCTCGTGGCCAGGGCGGCGAAGTCACCCAGGACACCGAACCTGCCCTTGTCGGCGGGCAGCAGGGCGTGCAGGGGGCTGTCCGGCGCGAGGTGCTCCGCCAGCTGGGCCTTGTAGGCGTTGTAGGACCTGGCCGTGTAGCTCGGGTCCGTGATCGCCCTCGCACGGTGGTCATTGGTCACCGCGATGGAAGCCAGGTCCATCAGATAGGTGTCGATCAGGTCGGTGACGTCCTTCGCCTTGGCGCCCGCCACCCCGACCCGCGCATGCTGGGCCAGCACCCGGGCCATCTCCACCACGATGTCGCGGTAGATGCCGTGCCGGATGGTGTGCGGGAAGGCCGCCATGACATGGTCCGCCTGGCCCGCGCCCTCGGTGTTCATGAAACGCGGCGTCTTCAGGGTTTCCAGGCCGGGGACCAGCAAGGGCATGCCCTGGTAGAGCTCTTCTTCCTCGGGAATCTTGGTGTTCGCGGATGCCAGGGGGTGCAGGCCGATCTCATGGGCCAGCATGCCCATCACGTAACCGATGTCGTACTTCTCGAAGTAGTAACTCGCCAGGTTGATCTCGACACCCGCGTCGCCCCGGTCGTGCACGTCGGCCGGGGTTTCCGTCGTCCGCACATGCAGCGTGATCCGGACCGGACGGCCGCCGACGAAGTCCTTGATCGTACTGTGCTCGTCCAGCAACTCGACGATCCGAACCGCCTTCTCGACGTACCTGTCCGTCTGGCGCAGGTTGGTGAACTCGTAGTTCCCCAACTTGAAGGAGGCCGGGACCGGGGCGGCGGTGGGCTCCGTGTTCTCGGTGTCGGCCTGGGGCAGTCTGGGGCGCGCTTCGCCAGTGGTTTCGCCGGTGGTTTCGCCGGTGTTGGCTCCGGTTCGGTCCGGGGGTGCGGGCTTCTGGATGCTGTCGCCGCGGTTGTTGACCCCGACACCGGCGGCCAGTCCGGCGAAGTCGCCCAGCACACCCGCCGCGCCCTTGTCGGCGGGCAGCAGGGGTCGTACGGGGCTGTCCTCGGCGAGGTGCTCCGCCAATTGCGCCTTGTAGGCGTTGTACGCCCTGGCCGTGTAGCTGGGGTCCTTGATTGCCCGCGCCCGGTGGTCATTGGTGACCGCGATCGATGCCAAGTCCATCAGGTACGTGTCGATCAAGTCGGTGACGTCCTTGGACTTGGCGCCTGCTACCCCAACCCGCGCATGCTGCGCCAGCACCTGCGCCATCTCCACCACGATGTCGCGATAGATGCCATGCCGGATGGTGGCCGGGAACGCCGCCATCACGTGATCCGCCTGACCCGCACCCACCGTGTTCATGAACCGCGGCGTCCTCAGCGACTCCAGACCCGGCACCCGCAAAGGCATCCCCGCATACAAATCCTCTTCCTCGGGAATCTTCGTATTCGCGGAAGCCAGCGGATGCAGACCAATCTCATGGGCCAGCATCCCCATCACATAACCGATGTCGTACTTCTCGAAGTAATAACTCGCGAGGTTGATCTCGACGCCGTCCTCGCCCAAGTCACGCACATCGGCGGGGGCTTCGGTCGTGCGCAGGCGCAGAGTGATCCGCACCGGACGGTTACCGACGTAGCTCTTGATCGTGTTGTGCTCGTCCAGCAGCTCGATGATCCGAACCGCCTTCTCGACGTACTTGTCCGTCTGATTCAGGTTGGTGAACTCGAAGTTGCCCAACTTGAAGGTACGAAGGGTCGGTTCCGGCGCGGCGGTCGCCGTGCCCGGACCCTGTGGGGCGTGGGCCGGGACCTCGGTTGCCTCCATGCCGTCGTCAGGCCGGGGAAGGGAGACCGGGTCGACCCAGATGGACTCGCGCAGTTCCTCGACGGCGGAACTCCGGGCTGCCGACCAGCTCTGATCAGTGTCGTGCTGAGGCGCAGAGGTCACGTCGCCGATGAGCGCCCCGAGCAGGGCCAGGTGCCTGTCGCGCAGCCCGGCGGGAGCGAGGGAGGAATCCTCGGGTGCCACGTTGAGGTCGCCCAGGAGGCTGCCGAGGATGTGGGGGCGGTGCGGAGTGTCGGTGTCCCGGTACTCGTCGCGCAGGCCCAACTGGTGGGTGAGTTCGTGCACCAGCTGCACCGGGGTGGCGTCGGCCCACCAGGTGGTTTGATCCATCCCCTGGTCCCGGCCCGCCAGGTTCACGGTCAGGTGCGGGGCATCGGCGGGGTCGACGTACTCGACGGTCACGTGCAGCCGGTCGCCGTTGAACAGGCGGTACTCCGGGCCGTTCAGGAACTCCTCTACACCCGCGCTGAGCTGGTCAAACACATGTGAAGCCTGGTCGTTCGTGCCGCGCAGCGCGACACGGACCGTGAGATCGGTGACCGGCTCACCCTGATACGAGAACCGCCGGGCGTCGAAGGCGGAACGCACAACAAATCGGGGGCGGCTGTCACGCGGACCCCCCACCGATGAGCTGGTGGGCGGCGCGGCCTGCGGGGTGGTGTCGGTGTTGGCCGAGGGCAGTCTGGGGCGAGCCTCGCCTGGGTTGCCTGCTGTGTTGGTGCCGGTCTGGTCGGGGGGTGCCGGTTGTTGGATGCTGTCGCCGCGGTTGTTGGTTCCGACGCTCGTGGCCAGGGCCGCGAAGTCGCCGAGGACACCGAACCTGCCCTTGTCGGCGGGCAGCAGGGCGTGCAGGGGGCTGTCCGGCGCGAGGTGCTCCGCGAGTTGCGCCTTGTAAGCGTTGTAGGACCTGGCCGTGTAGCTGGGGTCCGTGATCGCCCTCGCCCGGTGGTCATTGGTCACCGCGATCGACGCCAAGTCCATCAGGTACGTGTCGATCAAGTCGGTGACATCCTTGGCCTTGGCGCCCGCTACCCCAACCCTCGCATGCTGCGCCAGCACCTGCGCCATCTCCACAACGATGTCGCGATAGATGCCGTGCCGGATGGTGTGCGGGAACGCCGCCATCACGTGATCCGCCTGACCCGCACCCACCGTGTTCATGAAACGCGGCGTCTTCAGCGTCTCAAGGCCCGGCACCAGCAAGGGCATGCCCGCATACAGATCCTCTTCCTCGGGAATCTTGGTGTTCGCGGATGCCAGGGGGTGCAGGCCGATCTCATGGGCCAGCATCCCCATCACATAACCGATGTCGTACTTCTCGAAGTAGTAACTCGCCAGGTTGATCTCCACACCCGCGTCGCCCCGGTCATGCACATCGGCCGGGGTTTCCGTCGTCCGCACATGCAGCGTGATCCGGACCGGACGGCCACCGACAAAGTCCTTGATCGTGCCGTGCTCGTCCAGCAACTCGACGATCCGCATCGCCTTCTCGACGTACCTGTCCGTCTGGTTGAGGTTGGTGAACTCGTAATTGCCCAGCTTGAAGGAACGGAGGGTCGGCTCCGGCGGCGCCGCAGGCGCCGCGTCCGCGTCCGAGGTGGTCGTGGGGACGTGCGCGTTCGCCTCGTTGCCGGACAGCGTGCTCAGCTCGTACGCCTCCTCCTCCAGGAGGCCGGGGAGCTCGCTGCCGGTCGGCGACGGGGGCAGCGGAATGGCCGCCGGGTCCTGCGGGGTCGGGGCGGGTGCCGGGTCGGGTGCCGGAGTGTGCAGGGTCAGGGGTACGAAGTCTCCGCCCCGGCGGCGGAGTCGGATGTGCGGGCTGCTGGCGCCGCCCGGGCCCGTGTAGGTGTGGGCGGTTCCGTTCTCCTCGATCAGGGTGATGGTGGTGCCGGTCGCGGTGGCGGCCCACTCCGCCACCGCACGGTCCGCCCCGGGGCCCCACGGAGCTTCGGCGAGGTGGCGGCGGAGGTAGCCGTCGCGGGCGTCCTGGCTCGGCGTCGGCGCGCCGGGGCGGACCCGCAGGGGTGGGGGCGTGAAGAGCGAGTCGTGCTCCGCCCGGTCGCCGGGCAAGCCGTTCATGCGCATCAGCCGGGCGGGCGTCGCCTCGGCGCGGATGCGCAGCCGCGCCGCCTCGTTGGGGTCGAGGCCCGGCTCCTGCGCGGCCTGGCGCATGGTGGTGGACAGCGCGCCGAAGAAGCCGTTGCCGCGGCCGGTGGGGGCGCCCTGGGTGTAGGTGGCGCCGTCGGGTGCGGTGAGGACGCCGTCGCGAGCGAGGCGGTAGCGCGGGCCGCTGCCGTCGGTGGGCGGCAGCCAGGGCGCGGTGGTGTGGCTGCGGTGCACGGGCGGCTTCGTGGAGCTCCCCGTTTCCGTACCGGACTTCGGGTTTCCCGTTTCCGTACCGGACTCGAGGTTCCCCGTTTCCGTACCGGACTCGGCGGCGGTCGTCGCACCCGGCAGCGCGGTGGCGACCGGAACCGGAGTGCCGGGCGGGAGCGCGGCGGAGAAGAAGCCGCCGGTGGCGAAGAGGACCGGGTCGGCGGCCGGGTCGACGGCGGCCGGGTCGGTGCCGTGTGGCAGGAAGAGCTGGTCGCGGCCTTCACCGGTCACCACGGTGAGCGGCGTACCGAGGACGCGGGCGGCGAGGGCGGGCAGCAGGTCGGCGCCCCCGTGGTCGCCCGCGCGGCGCTCGGGGGATGTGCCGTCCGGGGACGGGGTGCCGTCCTGGCGCGGCTCGGCGGCGAAGGGGCGTGCCAGGGCCGCGACGGCGAGCGCCGCCCGCTGTCCGGGAGTCGGCCAGTAGGTTTGCGGGAGCCTGCCGAAGGCGTCGAACTCGGCCTGTTGGGCAGGGGTGAACTCCACCCCCGCGAAGTCGAGTTCGTCTTGTGTGAAGGTGTCCGCGGCATCCAGGGCGAGGGCGTCGAGCAGGTCCTCGTTGCCGTCGTCGCCGAGGGCCAGGGCGAGGCGGTCGCGGGCGGCGCCGATGGCTTCGGCGGTGACCGCCGGGTCGCCGGGGGCGTTCGCGAACCGGTCGGCGAGGTCGGTGCCGAGCAGGTGGGGCAGCCGGTCCCGGTTGTCGGCGGCGGCAAGCAGCGCGTGGAAGAACGAGGCGCCGTCGTGCGGCATGTCGTGCACTTCGCGCACCGTTGCGCCGTCCGGCGAAATGATGGTGCGCGGGCCGGGGGCGGTGCCCTCGGTGCTGACGCCGTCAGTGATGACGTACGGCTCGGGTGCCTCGGACTGCCAGGCCGGCTTGGTGTACTTCTGCGGCAGGTCCGGCGCCGGGCCCGAGGCCGGGCCCTGGTGGTGGGCGGTGAGGCGGGAGGCGGCGAGGTGCAGCCGGTGGTGGTCCGCGGCGGCGGCGTCGGTGTACTGGCCCCAACGGTGGACCTCTTGGCGGGCGGCCTGCCAGGAGACGACGGCCGGGGACCAGATCATGTCCTGCGGAAGATCGGTCGGCGGGCCGGAGTTGTCGTCGCCGAGTGCGGCCCGTTCCTTCGCGCTCAGGCCGAGCCACGCCTCACGGGCCCGCGCGCGGGCGTCGTAGTAGCCCTTCTCGGCCGTGGCGAGGTCGGCCGCGGCCTTGGCCTGGTCGTCCCAGGCGGTGCGGGCCTCGGGGGTGAACGTGGTGTCGTCCAGGAGGCCGTAGTCGCGGGCGAGGTCCTCGCGCAGCCAGACGAGGGCGGTGGTCTCGGCCTCGGCGGCGCGCGGGCCGCGCTTGGCCTTGCCGAGCGCGTGCATCGGGCGGCTGTCGGTGAACCGGTGGTCCACCTCGGCGACCGAGAGCCAGCTCACCGGCAGCGCGAAGAGCATGCTGCGATCGGTGACGACCTTGACGTGGGTGCCGAGGGTGGTGTCGGCGGCGCCCTTGAGCGTGGTGCCGTCGTTCGTGCCGCCGATCGGGACCGTGGCGCCCGGGTTGGTCACACCGGCGTTGCTGTTGCCCGCGAGGGGTGCGGTGCCCACGGCGCCCTCGACGTTGTCGGTGATGCCCGCCTCCGACGCGTCGGAGGTCTTCGCCCGCTGCATGGCCTCCATGCGCGGCTTGTTCTCCACGGCGAGGAGGCGGGCGCCGTTGCGGTGCATCTTCGCGTAGAGGCGGGAGTCGGCGGTGTGGGACTGGCCGAAGAGGTGCGACGAGGCCTGGGTGGGCAGCGGTGCGCCGTGCGTGCCGAGCGCCTCGCGGAAGCCCGCGGTCAGGCCGACTTGGGTGGTGGCCTCCTCCTGCGCCTGGGCGGGCGCGGTGCCGATGCCGGTCAGCGAGGTGAGGTGGGCCATGCGCACGCGGCCGTCGAGGGTGGCGCCGGTGTGCCGCTCGCCGAGGTCGCTGTCGCCGATGCCGTCGGCGCGGGCGGTGGCCAGTGTCAGGGCGTCCTGGACGTTGGCCGCGCCGCGGATGTCCACGGCGAGGATGCCGGAGCCGATCCGGTCGTCGAAGGGAAGGATGTCCGAGGGCGCTACGTCGGATTCGGCGCCGTCGGTGGAGGTGATGCGCCAGGCGGAGATGTTCTCCGGGCGGGCCTGCTCGGCGGTCAGTATCCGCACCGCGCGCTCGGGCTCCGGCACGTCCTGCTCGGTGAGAGCACCGTCGGCGCCGTCGCCGTCCGGGGTGAGCAGGCTCGCCGGGAGGATCTCGTTGAGGCTGCCGACGGGAGTGGCGTCGACGCGGGGGGCGAGCGGATCGCCGGCCGCGTCCGTCATGGTGACGGTCAGGGTGTAGCTGGTGACGATCTCGGCGTGCGCCTGGGTGGTGGCGATGTTCGGCATCGAGGTGGTGCCGGCGGTCTGGGTGCGGGTGCTCGCCCGCTGCTTGGCCGCGGTGCCCTGGAGGGACGGATTGGCGATGAGGATGCCGCTGTCCGCGGCGCGCTCGCCCCCGCTGAGCGTCACGTCGGCGCCGCGGTCCTGGGAGGTGCCGGCGGCGTCGTCACGGGCGGTGGTGCGGTAGTCCTCCAGCTCGAACCCGGTACGCAGCCTGTCCACGGTGGTGGTGACCGGGGTCAGCTCGAACCGGAGCCTGCCGGGGCTCCCGCCGACCGGCAGGTGGAACGGGTTCGACCAGGTGCGGTAGCGCACCGGCAGGGTCATCCCGCCGGTCGTCAGCTCGTGCAGATGCGATTGGAGGAAGTCCGGGGAGAGCCGCTGCAAGGCCTGCTCCCGGTCGTGCGAGGGCACCCCGATCTTCGCCAGCTGGTCCGTCAGCTGCCGCGCCGCGCCGCTCGCGTCGAGCCGTCCGGTGGGGTGGGTCGGGAAGCGGCGGTCGCGCAAGTAAGGGGGCAGCCGGTAGCCGCCGCCGAGGTTGTGCGGGGTGGTGGTGCCGAGGCCGTCCGGGGCGAGACCGGCCTCGATGACGTCCTGCATCGGCAGATGGAACATCACCGCGTCGCGGATGCGCTGGAGCGCGGCGGCGGCCCGGCGCGGGGCGAGGCTGTCGCCGAGGCGCCCGGAGAGCCGCCCGGCCGCGGAGCTGATGCGGGCCCCGGCGCCGGTACCGACCGTGCCCATCGCCGCCGTCCAGCGGTCCCGTACCGCGACGGTCTCGGTGGCATCGGCGACCACCAGGTACATCCGCCCGGCGAAGGCGAGGGTGGTGTTGCGACCGCGGGTGAGGGTCTGCGAGATGCCGCGGCCCTTGCCCCACGCGTACTGCAGGGCGGTCGAGTAGGAGCCGATCACCGCCTGTTGGCCCGGCGCCTGCTGCAGCGGCATTTCGGTGCCCTGGAGGCCGAGGGTGGTGTGGGTGACGGTGCTCGCGCTGCCGAGGACGCGGTGCTCGTTGCCGACGGTTGCTTCGAGGCTGGCGGGCTTCGGGTCGCTCTTGACCCGGAAATTCTCCAGTTCGCCGCGGACCGCTGCCTTGAGGTAGTGGGTGCGGAAGGGCCCGGCGCCGTTGAGTCCGGTGACGCGGGACCCGAACGGGCCCAGGTACTGGCCCAGTTGCCCGGCCACGCTCAGGTTCGCCATCGCCCGTCGCAGCGCGGTGCGCACCGGGGCGCCGGGCGCGCTGACGTGCCAGGAGGTGCCCGAGGCGCGGTCGGCGGTGTCCTGCATGAGCTGCTGGCGCTGCGGTCCGCCCTCGGTGCTGAGCACCACGTGCGGGACGCTCAGCAGCTTTCCGGTGAGCTGCCGGTCGGCGGGGTTCGACCTAGGCAACGGGGTTGCACCGTCGAGGAGTTGGTCGGCCTCGTCGGAGGAGAGGGGCTGCGGTACGGGGGCCACGGTCGCCGGCGCCGTCGTGCCGGGCGGCGGGTCGGCGGACGCGTGGCGGTCGGAGCCGTGCGCGGACGGCACGGCGAGCTCCACCCGGCCGACGGTCTCGTTGCCCCGGCTGAACAACGGCTGCTGCTCGACCTTGCTGACGAAGACACCCGCGCCGAGCAGCCCGACCGAGGCGAGCCTGGCCCAGCCGCGCGGGCGGCGGTGACCCTCGAAGGAGGCGCCCAACTCCACCTGGTAGCTGTAGAGGTCGGCACCCGTCTGGAACATCAGATGGTCGTGGGTGACCGCGACCGTGTTCCTCGTCGTCTTCTGGTCGGTCCTCGCGTGCCGTACGCCGACTGCCACGCTGCCCGCCCGGCGCGGCAGGCCGACTTCGGCCACCTTGTCGTGGTCGCGCGGCGAGATGCCGAGCTCGACACCGCCGGAGAGGGTGGTGGAGGCCTGCTGCCCCTGCCCCGAGACCTCGGTGCCGATCACCCCGTTGCGCAGGGCGCGTTCGCTGATCGTCGTCTCGAACTGCCGGTCGGTCAGGCGCGCCTTCAGGATGAGCGTGTGGTGGCCGCGGCGCACCTTGCCGTCCTCGGTGAGGGCGACCGGCACTCCGGTGGTGGTCAGGTCGTCCAGGCTCTGCGCCAAGGTGGGCCGGTTCAGCGCCTCGCGCACCTGGCGGTCGTTGTGCAGGGCCGTCCGCATCCGGCCATCGCCGTACCAGAACTTGGCGAGGCGCGGGTGCCGCAGCATCATCGGCGGAACGAACAGCGACGGATGGGCACGGTGCAAGGTGTCCAGGACGGAGTCCGCGAAGGCCCGCATGGGGTCTTGGGGGGCGGGTTGCTGGGGCTGCTGGGACTCGGGCTGGGAGGGGGACTCGGGCATCGGCTGAGACTCGGGCTGCGGCTGCACCAGAGCCTGCGGCCGGGTCTGCGGCCGTACGGGCCGGAAGCCCTCGGCGCGGACCTGGCCGCTCAGGTGCACCGGATCCTCCCGCGAGAGGTACCACGGCACCGGCGGCTCGGCGTCCGGGTCGGGCCCGGCCTGGCCGGGCGTGCGGCTGTCCCAGCCCGCGAGGCGCCGCGCGTCCTGGGTGGACATCCAGTCCAGGCTGACCACCCGGACCGGACGGGCCGCCGACGGCAGCTCGCCGGGCTTGCGCACCATCAGGGTGCGCTCCACCCGATAGAGCGCGACCGGGGTGTTGCGGAGACGGCCGGTGGTCTTCCGGGCCGCGTCGGCGCCCAGGTAGTGGCCGCGCCCGGTGGTGAGGTCCGCGCGGACCAGCGGCCCGCCCTGGAGGCGTACGTCGGTGTCCGGGCCGACGAGGGTGTAGTTCGGCCCCGAGGTGACCTGGACGCCCAGGCGGGTGTCACGGACGTGACCGCGCTCGTTCTGGTACGTGGTCTGGGTGAGCTCACGCAGCTCCGCCTTGACCGACTCGGTGACCAGGGTGGCCCGGTGCGGCACCGAACGCTCCACGATCAGATGCCCGAGGGGATGCTGCCCGCTGCCCCGGCTCAGCTCGGGCCCGGTGACCGGCCCGGAGAACCGGCCGAACAGGGCGAGAAGCCGCCCCGGCCGGACGTACGAGACGAGCGTGCGGTGCGCCGAACTGCCGGGCCTGGCACCGGAGATGGCCAGCGCCAAATCCTCCGGCGGGTCCTTGAGATGCAGCCCGGTGGTGTCAGTGATCCGCGGCTCGATCCCGTCCGGGAACGTGAGCGTCTCCGGCGCACGCCGGGGCCCGCCGTACGGCACGGTGAGGTCGTCCGGCAGCCGCCAGCTCAGCCCGTCACGCATCGCGAACTCGGCCGTGTGCACTTGCTCGCGCCGCCAACTGGGCGTCTCATGCGCCGGGTTGGCGGTCGCGGCAGGTCCGGTCGTCGTTGCCGGTGGCGCCTCGGTCACGCGGTCGACCCGCACCCGGTAGTGGACATCGTCCAGGTGCAGGTGCGAGCCCTCGTGGGCGCGCCACTCGGTCTGGTTGTACGCCGCGGTCCCCTGCGCGTAGTCGGTCCTGCGGGTCCATCCCAGCGAAACGCCCAGTTTCAGAAGCCAGTTGAGCGGCGGACCCATGCTCAGACCGCCGGCGATCCGGCGCCCGAATCCGACGCTGCGCCCGCCGCCCGTACCGGCCTGGCCGCGCCGCATGGTGTCGAGGCGGACGGTGCCGCCGTCCACGTCGGAGAAGCGTTCCCACCGGTTGTACGGGATGGCCTCGACCGTCATCTCGTGGCCGACCCCGGACTTCTCGCGGCCCACGAAACGCGCGCCGCGCGGGGCGGTGAAGGCTCCGGGCTGCTCGGTGAGCAGGCGCAGCAGTTCCGCCTCGTCGAACTGGCCGCGCAGCTTCGTCGGCAGCTTGCCCAGGATCTCCTCGGCCACCTGCTCGGGCGAGCGCAGGGTGGTGGTGCCCGGCCCGGTGAGCAGTCCGGCGGGGCCTTGTTGCACAGCTCCGGCTGCCGGGTCGGTGTCCGGGCTGATCAGGACCGTGGGCAGTCGGCTGCCGTCGTCGAAGGTGACGGTGGCCGGCGCCGGGCCCGGCGGCCTGGCGTCCGGGCCGGTGAGCAGCCGGGCCGGCCGGTACCGGTCGAGTTGGGTCTCCAGGGGTACGGGGTCGCCGCGCTCGGGGGTCTCGGCGGGCTCCGGGGTCGGGTCGGGGGTCGGGTCCGGGGCCGGGGCGCTGTGCGGGTCCGGGTCCGGGGTGTTGTGCGGGTCCGGGTCCGAGGTGCTGTGCGGATCGGGGTCCGGGGTCGGGTCCAGGTCCGGTACGGGGGTGAGCGGGGCCGAGGCCGGGATCAGCGCATCGTAGTGGTCGGTGCCGTTGTAGGCCAGGTGCAGGGCGGGGCCTTGGCCGCCCGGGTTGAGGGTGTTGACGCGGGTGTTCCCCGGTGTGAGTGCCTGCGGGTCTGGCTGGACGAGCCGCAGGTCGAGGTCGAGGGTGTGGGCGAGGGCCTCCGGGAGCAGGTCGGCGAAGGGAGAGGCCCACAGCGCGGGGAGCTCGGCCGCCGAGGCAACGAGCCCCTTGGCGCCGAGTCGCTTCGCGTCGGCTGGAGTGGGCGCCACGTCGGCGAGGTGCGGGTAGTCGCTCTCCCGGAGGATCCGCTGCCACTCGCCGGTGTCGCCGCCGGTGACGACGTCCTGCGCGATCCGGTTCCAGATCCGTGTGATGCGGCTCTGCTCGGCCGGGTCCCGCACCCCGGCGATGGCGCGCATCCGCAGGTCGTCCACCACGGCGAAGACCGGGTCCGGGATCGCCAGGGCCACGGTGTCGCCCAGTTCGGACCCGGCGATCCGGTCGCTCAGCAGGCGGCGCAGTCCCGCGACGTTCCGCGCGGCCCAGGCGGGCGGTGTGTTCTGGCTCCGCGCGCTGTCGAGCAGCGACCGGAAGAGGCAGTTGCCGCCGCCGGGCGTGTCGAGCCGCCGCAGGGCAAGACCGTCCGCGTGCACGGTGTCCGCGGTGCCGGGTGTGGCCTTGCTGAGGAGGGTCACATCCTGGGCAAGGCTCTCCGGGCGGCTCGGCGCGGGCGCCAGATCGGGCCTGCGGCGGGCGAGTTCGGCGGTGTCCTCGGGGCTCAGGCCCAGCTCGGACAGCGGCAGCGGGGTGCCGGAGAGCGACCAGGTGATCTGCGCGGAGGGCGCGTAGGCCAGTCCGCGTACGTCCTCCGGCGAGACCATAGTGGTCGGAGGGAGCGCGGGCGGCGGCGGGGGAAGCAGGGCGTCCAGGGTGGTGTCGGGGCCAGCGGTGTTGCGCAACTGGGCTGCGGCGCCGAGGAATTCGGCGTACTGCTCGGTGGTGGGGTCGGCCGCCTGGCCGGGGGTGACTCCGCCGGTGGCACCGCTTCGGTCGACGACCATCCGACGGAGCAGGTCCGGGGTCATCCGGCCGTCGCCGTAGCGGGCCGCTGTGTCGGGGCTGAGCCAGCGCAGGCCGTCCACGAATGCCAGCCCGGCGAGCAAATCGGCGTTCTCCGACCGCTGTTCGGCGTCGGACCCGAAGGCGTCGCGCAAGGTGCGGACCTGCTGAAGCGTACGTGCCCGGGCGAAGGCGTCGGCCGGGTCCGGTCCCGCGTGCAGGCCCGCGACACGCGCGAGTGCGTCCAGGTCGGCGCCGCTGGGCTCCGGGGTGAAGAGCCGCCAGCGTCCTGGCCCGTCCGGGCCCTCGGTGAGCACCGCGCGTACATCGCCGTCCCGGTCACGGGCCGTGCCCACCTCGGTGGTGGGCGCGTACACCGGCCGCCCGGTGCGGTTCGCCACGTGCTGCGCCACCGGCAGGCCCGCGATCTCGGGCTGCCGTCCGGTCTCGCAGGAGAAGAGCACCAGGGGCCGGTCCTGATCACCGTCCGCCGCCCAGGATTTGAGTACTTCACCGAGCTGTACGCCGCTGACCTTGATGGTGGGGTGCTGCATGTCTTCGGTACCGAGCGTGACGGTACGGGGCGTGCCGTGCCCCGCGAAGTAGTCGGCGCCCTGGTGGGTGCCTGAGCCCGGCAGCGCGGTCGGCGGACCGGTGAACACCGTACGGCTGACGGGCGAGGCTGCCGCCGTCTCCGGAGCCGGAGTCGGGGCCGGGGCCGGGGTCTGGTGGGTGGAGGTGGTGCGGACGCCGCGGAAGGTGTCCTGGCCAAGGAGCGCGCGACGCCCGGCACTGTGCGCCGTACCGTCCTCGGCCGCGCTCTGCGAGATGATCAACGTCCGTATGGCGCGCCCTGGTTGGGGCTTGGCGTTCGCGTCCGGTACCCAGCGCCGCAGCTGCGCGACGGGCACGGTGTGGCCGTCCAGGGTGGTGACGACTGGCTCGCCCGCGGGCCGCGCGGGGGCGGTCCCGTCGGCCGGGGTCTCACTACTGGTCGCGGGCCGCACGACGATCCGTCCCGTGGGCGGGAGTGCGGCGGGGGGTGCCGCCGGGGTGTGGCCCGGCGTGACGGTCGGTGGGGGCGGCGGGGTGACCCCGTTCCCGGTTCCGCGTCCACGTCCGCCGCCTACGTTGCCGTCGCCTTGGCCTGACTCCAGGTGCAGGTCGGTGGCGGGCTCGGCCCAGGGGCGGGACAGGGTGGCGAGCTTGGTGACAACGGGGTCGACAGGGCTGACGATGTTCGGACCAACCCCGTTGTCGCTCACGGTAGTTGGCGGAACATCCGAGACCGTCTTGGGACGGACATCCGAGGCGGGGGCGGCATGGTCGCCGTCAGCCGTCGCGCTGCTCTGCGTGACGGCATCAGGTATCGCGGAGGGTGCCGGACCGAGGGCGTCAGCGAGCGGCAGCAGTACGTCCGCACCGGGGAACGCGGCGTCCGGGGTGCTGGCGCCGGTGCCGTCCGGCGGCGCGACGGTCGGCGGTCCGGTGAGCGGGCGGACCCGGACCGGAGCGCCCGGCCCCTCACGCGTCAGCTCGACGGCGGCGCGTACCGGGGGCCCCGCCCCGTCCGGCACGACCGCGGGGCCGAGTACGACGGCGCGGTCGACCCCGGCCCCGTCCAGCACCTCCGCAGCCTCCGGCGCCCCCTCCCCCGGCGGCGGCACCTCCGAGACGACGATCGTCAACGGAGAGGCCTGCGTGGGCGACAGGCTCCCTGCGGGATCGACGGGGCTGACCTTCATGTCGCCCTTGCCGTCCGTGTCGCCCGTGTCGGCGTAGGAGCCGGTGGTGCTCACCTTCGGCGGCACGGTGGTGAGGTCGGGGGCCGGGGTGGAGTCCCCGGGGACGGTAAGGGCCTCGGGGAAGCTCGACGTACCGCTGCCCTGACCTGAGTTGGCGGTCTCCGGCGAGGCAGTGGCGTCCGGAGGAGTGGCGGTCTCCGGGGGTCGAGAGGCCGACGGGTCATCGTCGGTGGTGTTGGCCTGCGAACCGTCCGGGGTACGGGCACCCGGGGGCTGGGTGCCAGAGGGAGTCTGGGTGCCCCCGCCAGTGGAAGTACCGTTCGGCTGGGCGCCTGCACCCGCGCCGGGTCCTGTACCGGCACCCATGCCGGGCGAGGCGGAGCTGACGGGGGCAGGCGAGACAACGGGACCACCGACACCCTGTTCCGGCCCCGACACCGTACGGTCGCCGCCCTGCCCGGCCACCTCATCCGGACCCACGCCGGAGTTCTCGTTCTGAACGTTGCCGTCCAGGGCACCCACGCCCGGATTCTCGGCAGCCGGCCCGGGGGCAACGCCGGTGTCCACACCGGAAGAAGCGGAGTTGCTGGGGGCAGAAGAGCCGACCGGACCACCGACACCCTGCTCCGGCCCCGACACCACACCATCGCCGCCCTGCCCGGCCACCCCATCCGGAGAGTTCTGAACGCTGCTGTCCGGGGCGCCCACGCCGGGGTTCTCGTTCCGGACACCGCTGTCCGGGGCACCCACGCCCGGGTTCTCATTGTGACCGTCGCTGTCCAGGGCCCCCGCGCCCGAATTCTCGGGAGTCGCCCCGGGAGCGGAAGCGTTCGGTGCGGCGGTATTGACCGGTGTGTCCACCGATACCGGCGGCGCGCCCACCGTTTCCGACGTGATCGGCGTGTCCACCGTGACCGGGGTGCCGAAGCCGTCGAGGGCCCGGCGGACCTGGTCGACGTCCACTTGGCCGCCGGGGGTGTTCCCCGCGGGCACCACCCGGACCTCTGGCACCTGCGACAGGTTGCCGTGCAGGCTGTCGCGTACGCCGATCTCGGTGCTGCCGGGCTGCTGGGATCCACGCAGGTCGGCGATATCGCGCAGGGCCTGGTCGCGGACCTCGGCGGAGCCGTGGTGGACCTGCTGCCACAGCTCGTTCTCGGCGGCGGTCACGGGCATCGGGCCCGGCGAGTACGGCGGCGGTTTCTCGGCGACGTAGGGCGGAGGTGACTGACTGCCGGTGAGATCGCCCTGCCCGGTGGTCTGTTGGGTGACCGGCGGGGGCGAGTTGGGCGCCGAGCCTTCACTGCCCGAAGCGTCCGAGGGGCGCGAGGCGCCGTCCGTGCGCCCGGAGCCCTCACCGGAGCGCGTGGACCCGTCGGAGTCGGCGCTGCCGCCCGACACGGTGGGCGGCGGCTGGTTGCGCAAGTTGTCGATGGCGTTGCGCAGTTCGGCGCCGGTGTTCAGCGCCCCGTCGGTGAGCGTGGACTCGACCTGGCTGCTGATGCCCGCGCCGACGAACGTGGACCAGCTGGTGGACCAGTCGCCGTCGAAGGCCCCCTTGATCAGGATCTCCGCCAGCGCCTCGCCCGCACCGGCGGCGATGAAGTCGGCCGTCCCCTTGATCCCGTAGTGCCCCGCCAGCGCGCCGGGCTGGTGGCTGTAGTTGTTCAGCAGATAGTTGTTCCGCCACAGGTTGGGGTTGTTGAAGAAGGAGAGCGGATCGTCGGTGCGGTTGGGTCCGCTCCCGTGCGGGCCGCTCCCGTGCGGGCCGGGGCTCGGGGTGGGGCTGGGCGTGGGGCTGGGTGTCGGGCTGGGGCTGGGTTCCGGGGTCGGCTTGGGGTTCGGCTTGGGATCCGGGACGTTGTTCTTGATGTCGGGTGGCGGGGTGTTCGGGACATTGGGGTTGTTCTTGAAGTCGTTGCCCGGGCCGTTCTTGAAGAAGTTGTTGTCGTAGCTGTTGACGATGTTTTTCGCGAAGTCGTTGAAGATGCTGGTGAGGCCACCGGCGGCGGCGCCGAACGCCGCCGACTTGAGGATGTCGCTCCAGTCGAAGCCGTCGGGGCGCCGGCCGTCGGGGGCGAAGTTCATCATCGCGAGCCGCACCGCGAAGGTGGTGAACGCCTCGGCGAACGCCTCGGTCAGCGAGGGCGCGATGTGCAGCCGCTGGAGCAGGTGGGTGAGCGTGGTGAGGATCATGAACCGGCTGCGCAGCTTGGCCATCATGATCTGGCTTGCGGACGCGCCGCCGGTGAAGAAGGACATCGCCAGATAGATGGCGATCTCGATGAGCAGCCGGATGACTTCGGCGATGACCTGCCACTTGGACTCCATGATGTCCATGGAGGTCTTGCGCCGGCCTTCGGCGATCTTCTCCAGCTGATCGGCGAATTCGAGCAGGTAATTCTTGCCGCCGTCGCCGGTGAGCGTGCCCATCGCCTTGGCGTACGACTTCGACAGGTCGTCCGGCATGGACTCGGCGATGTCGTGGACCGACTTGTCGATCAGCGAGGAGATCCTGTTGAGCTTCCGGCCCAGGCCGGAGTAGGGCATCCGGCTGTCGAAGGCGAGGTCTTCGTCCGCGTCGATGAGCTTCTCCCCGGTGAGGATGAAGATCATCGCGTTGACCTCGGGCGAGACCTGGATGCTCATCGCGATCCGCCCAAAGACCCACCCGAAAACCCGCTCAAAAACCCGTCCGAGAGCCCGCCGGGGAGCCCGCACGGGCACCACACGTCAGCCGCTCCCTGCATGGTGCGGGAGCGGCCGGCGGTGCGGTGGTGGTCAGCGTCGCCCATGCCCGCCCGAGCCGCCGTCGAGACCGCCCGCTTCGAGACGGTTGTTGCCCTGCTCGATGTTGTCGAGGTTGTGGTCGCGGGTGTCCTGCATCATGCGGACCTGGCTGATGGTGGCTTCGGTGATGCCCGTCAGTGCGTCGCGGATGGCCAGCATGGTGTCCTTGGTGGTCTGCCGCTCCTTCTGCTCCTGCGGCTTGGCCTTCTCGGCGAAATCACCACTCGTGCCGGGCCAGCCGACGGTGGGGGCCAGCTCGTCGAGGAACTCCTCGGTCATGCTCCTGGCCAGGGTGCCGATCTCCTCCAGCTGTTCCGCCAGGGCCTCGATGCGCTGCGGGTCGGCGTAGTACCGCTGTCCCATGGTCAGTTCTCCCCGTCCTCGCCGATCGCGTCCCGCCAGGCGGGGGACGGCTGACTGCCGCGTGTCGTGTCCTCGGCGTCCTCGCGGAGCACCTCGGGGCCGAACATCTTCTCCCAGTCCAGTTCGAAGCCCTTCAACTCGGGCACTTCGCTGCTGGGTTCGGTGAAGGGAGCCATCGCCTTCATCACGTGGCGGTTCATCTTCAGGCGCGCGGCGCTCGCCGCCTCCAGGACGCTGGCGGCCAGTTCCTGGGGCGACATGTCGCGGTACTTGTTCTCCAGGAACTCGATCCCGGTCAGCTCGCCCTGCGGGCCCGCGGTGGCGCGGACCGCGCGGTCTGAGGAGAGCACGGCGAACGACGCCTGCCGCAGCTCGCGCTCGGTGCGCGCGAGCCCTTCCTGGGCCGTGCGGAGTTCGGCCATCGCCTTCTCCAGACGCTTCTCCAACGGTTCCATCAGGCCCGCGCCTCCCTTCGCCTCGCTCTTCGCGTACGCCCTGGTCTGCCGTACATCACATGCGTACCTGGTCTGCCGTACATCAACTACGTATCTGATCTTGCCTGGTGAGGGCCCGTTACGAAAGCCGGGGTCCGCGGCGCGGTCATCGGCCGATGACCGCCGGGGTGCCGCCCTCCTCGGTGCCCCACACGTCGGCGTCCTCTTCCAGGTAGTCGGCGGAGGTGGTGGACCTGCGGCCCGAGTCCGCTTCTTCCTCGGAGGTGTCGCCGCCGGTGGTCGACACGCGCGATGCCGGCGCCAGGAAGGTGTCGCTGTCCTCCTGGCGGTTCCAGGGGCTGCGCCCGCGGCGCTTGCGCCGCTCGCTCTCCTCCACGGCGTCGACCAGTACGGCGCGCACCCGCTCGCCGTTGCCCTTCTCACCGCCCCCGCCCATGCCGCCCATGCCGCCGCCCATCGGCATGCCGGGCGAGCCGGGTGTACCGGGGGCGCCCGGTGTGCCGGCGCCGCCCGCGGATGCGGCCGGGCTGTTCGGGGAGGCCCCGTCGGACAGCGGGGCGGCTCCGCCCGCGCCGAGACCGTCCAGGGACGGGGAGGAGCCGCCGAGGCCCGCGCCGCCACCGACGGAGGCCGCACCGCCACCGCCGGAGCCCGCGCCGCTGCCGCCGGTGTTCAGGTCGGGGAGCGTGATGTTCCGGGTGTCGGAGCCGCCGCCACCGGGGCTGTTCAGGCCGTCGGGGATGTCGAGAGTGTTCTTGTTCCCCGCGGAGTTGAGGTCGTGCAGGTCGATCGTCTTGGTGTTGCCCTGCGGGTCGGTGACGGTGGCGATGCCGGTGTCGGGGTCGATGACCTGCTTGCTGCCGTCCGGGTTCGTGGAGGTGAGCATGCCGTTGTCGAGGGTGGTGACGGAGCCGTCCGGGTTGGTCACCTTCGCCCCGTGGGTCAGATCGGTCAGCGTGGTGCTGCCGTCCGGGTTCGTGGAGGTGAGTATGCCGCTGTCCGGGTCGAAGCTGGCCTTGCTGCCGTCCGCGAACGTGGTGGCGAAGTCGCCGTGGTCGAGCGACGTGTGCGCGCCGGTCGAGGTCTCCAGACCGGATGGGCCACCGTTGAGGTCGCCGAGGTTGCCCAGGTCGCTGATGGACTGGGTGTCCGGACGGGAGTTGAGGTCCCCCAGGTCTCCCAGGTTGCCCAGATTCCCCGCGCCGGTATCGCCGTTGCCGCCGTTGAGATTGCCCAGGCTTCCCAGGTTCTGGGTGGTGGTGCGGCCGTCCGGGTCGGTGGTGACCGCCTGGCCGGTCGAGGGGTCGACGCTCTGGCGAGTGCCGTCGGGGAAGCTGGTGTTCAGCTTGCCGTCGTCGCCGAGGGAGGTCACCGAGCCGTCGGGGTTGGTGACGTCGGCTCCGTTGCCCAGGTCGGCGGTGGTGGTCGAGCCGTCCGGGTTGGTGGTGGTGAGCGTCCCGGTGTCCGGGTCGAAGCTGCTCTTGCTGCCGTCCGGGAAGTCGGTGGCCAGGTCGCCGCCTCCGGTCAGGCGGGTGTCCGCACCGGTGGGCGAGTTGAGCACGCTGTCCGCGCCGCCGAGGCCGTTGAGGTCGCCGAGGCTGCCCAGGTTGGTCGTGGTGGTGGAGCCGTCGGGGTTGGTGGTGAGGCCCTGGCCGGTCGAGGGGTCCACGCTCTGGACGGTGCCGTCGGGGAAGGTAGTGGTCAGCTTGCCGTCGTCGCCGAGGGAGGTCACCGAGCCGTCCGGGTTCGTCACCTTGGTGCCGTCGCCCAGGTTCTGCGTGGTGGTCGAACCGTCCGGGTTGGTGGTGGTGAGCGTCCCGCTGTCGGGGTCGAAGCTGCTCTTGCTGCCGTCCGGGAAGCCGGTGGTGACCTTGTCGTCGCTCAGCCGGGTGCTGCCGCCGGTCGGAGTCTTGAGAGGGTTGTTCGCGCCGCCGTTGAGATTGCCGAGACTGCCCAGGTTCGTCGGGGCCGGGGGCATGGCGGCAGGCTGCCGGCTTCCGTCACCACCGAGGCCGTTGAGGCCACCGGTGTCACCGCCCGGACTGTTCAGGTTGCCGAGGCTGCCCAAGTTCGTGGGGATCGGGGGCGCCGCGGCGGGTTGCTGTCCCCCGTCGCCACCCGGGTTGTTCAGGCCGCCGGGACCGCCACCGGGGTTGTTGAGATCGCCCAGGTTTCCCAGACTCTCCGTCTGCGGCTTGTTCGGGTTGTCTTGGTTGCCCGGATTCAGCAGGTCGTCGAGGTTGAGCTTCTCGCCGTTGCCCCCGCCGGGACCATTGAGGTTGCCGAGGCTGTCCTGGAAGGCCTTGCTGTTGGCCTTGGCCGCGGCCTCGGCCTCCTCGCGCGCCTTGTCCGCCTTCGCCTCGTCCTCGGCTCGCTGCGCTTCCGCCTCCGCGCGCAGCTTTTCCGCGTACGCCTTGTCCTCCGCACGCTGGTTGTTCGCCTCGTCGCGCAGCTCGTCCGCGTACGCCTTGTCCTCCGCGCGCTGCTTGGCCGCGTCGTCGGCCGCCTTCTTCGCGGCCGCGGCGGCCTCCGCCGCCGCCTTGTCGGCGGCGGCCTGTGCGTCGTCCGCCTTCTTGTCGGCGTAGTCCTCCGAAGCCGTGCTGGTCGTCTTCGGCTTGGGGACGTTGTCCGAGAAGTCCTTGCCGAGGTCGATGAAGGCGTTGTTCAGGCGGGCCTGCACCTTGGCCGCTTCCTCGCCCAGGTACTTGTCGACACCCTGGGACCAGATCTCGACCGCCTTGTCGCCGATCTTCGTCCACGTGGCGGAGTCGGTGAGGTCGCCGTACTCGTGCACCTGAGTGAAGTCGCCGTGCGGGACGTGCCTGTAGGTGGTGTAGTAGCGGCTGCCCGCCAACTCGATGTCCGTCTTCTTCACGTTGTGCTCGTTCACCCACGTGGCGACGTCGTCCAGGACGTAACGCAGTACCTGATGCGGGTCGTAGTGAGGGGAGTTGGCCCACTTCAGCCACGCGGCGAGCAGATCCCTCGCGGCGTCCTCCAACTGCTTGCGGCCCTGTGCGAGCGCGCGTGAGTACACCGTGCCTTCGGTGCTGGTCTCGCCGTCGCCGACCGCGGAGTTGAAGGTCTCGACATAGTTGTCGTAGTTCTCGCGGATCTTCCCGAGCAGGCTGCGGAAGACGTCCGCCGCCTCGCCCTTCCAGCTCGCGTCGTCCGCGCCGAAGCGGTCCTCCCACTCCTTCAGGAGCGGCGCCTGGTCCTTGAAGAACTTCGCGGCGTAGTCGAAGGACCTTCCGGTGTCGTCGAAGGACTTAAGGACCACGGCGTCGTTGCCCGGAACGCCCAGCTCGCTGAACTTGGTGCCCTCCGTGTCGCCTTCCAGCAGAGCCATCAGCGCCGCCCGCGGCCCGTTCATGTAACGGGCGAGCGGCCGGCTGTCCATCTTGTCCTTGTTGTAGTCCGTGAACTCGTTGCCCGACCGGACATTCGCGTTGTTCACGTCGTCGGAGCCGGCAGAGGCGAAGATGACCTCGTCGCCGGACTTCACGCGGCCCTCGAAGACGATCCGGGCCTGCTTGACGATCGTCCTGTCGCCCTTGTCGAAGAACCAGATGTCGTAGTCGTCGTCCGCGTTCATCGCGAAGCCGGTGGAGTCCTCGACGGCGTGCTTGATGCTCTTCTCCCGGAAGTCCATCCGGAAGAGCTTGCCGCCCTTGTCGGAGCGGAGCGTGTCGAAGAGGGTGGCGCGGTCCGGCACCGGGTAGCCGGTGATGTGGGTGACCAGGGCGGCCCATGTGTCGGTCGGCATCTCTTTGGCGTCGGCGACATATCCGAGGTGCTCGTCGTGCTTGCCGTCAATGCCTTTGTCTTCCGCCACCGGGAGCCCTTTCTGATCTGTTGTCGTCCGGGCCGCCGCACCGTGTCCTCACGGGGGTGCGCAGCCGGATGTTCCTCACGCGGGCGCGCCGGGCGGCCGTGGCCCGGCTGCTACGCGCGGCGCGGACTCAGGAGTCGTCGTCCGAGCTGTCGCCACCGCCGCTGCTCCCGGCGGTGAGCGTGTCGACATCTTCGAAGCTCTGCAGCAGCGTCTTCGCGTCGATCGCGTCCAGGTTCTTGTCCTTGGTCTTGCCGGCCTCGTCGATGGTGTCGGTGAGCGCTTCCTTCAGCTCCTTGAAGAGCTCGACCTGGTCACCGAGGAGTTTGTCGAGGGCCGTGGCCGCGGTGGTGACGCCCTCGATCAGCTTCGGTCCCGAGATCAGGGGACCCTTGACCATCTTGCCGATACGCAGAAGCTGCTGGTCCTGCTCGAGGTTGCCGGCGGTGACGTGCCCGTCGATGAGCTCGCCGAGCGTGCGGACGCCGGCCTTCGAGCCGTCCTCGCGGTGCGTCTTGGCGCGGTTGTAGACCACCTGTACCTCGTTGTCGCGGAAGTTCTCCATCTGCTTGAGATCGAAGTGCTTGACGTCGGCTTTCTCACCGGCCATGGACGTACTCCTGTTGCTCGGCGCCGGGCGGGGGCACGGGCGGTCCGGCGGCCGCCCCGTGCGCGGGCGACCGCCGGACCGATGGGCGAGGGCCTAGCGGGCCCGCACACCGCCCCAGTTGTCGGCGCTCTTGCGCTCGTCACGGGAGTGGTTGTCGTGGATGGAGCGGATCAGCTCGCCGTTGTCGCCGAGGAGCCGGGCCATGTTCTTGGTGGCCTGGTCCCACTCCGCCTGGACCTCGCGGTACTTCTCCTGGTCCGCACCCTCCCAGGAGGTGACGAGCGGCTTCAGCTCGTCCTCGAGGTTGTTGAGGGTGTTGATGATCAGCTGGGTCTGCTCCATCAGTTCCTCGATGGCTTGCTGGACCTTGGGGTACTGCAGGTCGATGATGCCTTCGGCCATGACGTCTCCTCTCGAAGTCCGGGCGGCGGGCCCGGGAAGCTCACGAAGTCCGGCCGCGCGGAAGGGGCCGGTACCGCGGTGGGGGTCAGCTCAGTGCTTCGAAGACACCCTGGCTGGTCTTGCTGTTCAGGACCTCGGTCAGGTCCTGGTTCTCCTTCGCCAGGCGGTTGGCGGAGGTCACGTTCTCCTGGAGCGCGTCGACCATCGTGCTGATCTGGACGACGACCTTCTGCGCCTCGGTGTTCCAGCTGCGGAAGAGCTTCAGGAGGGCCTGGCCCTCGTCGCCGCCGACGCCCGAACGCGCGGCGATCTCGGCGACGTTGTTCTGCACCTTCTCGACCTGGTCCCGGGCCGACTCCAGGGAGGAGACGCCTCCCAGACCCTTGGCATAATCCGCTTTCCTTGCGCCGCTGTCCGGCATGACGCGCTCCTTTCGTTCAGGCGCGTTCATCGCACCGTTGTTGCTGAGGCTAGAGAGAACCCAGCGTTCCGCGCAACGCGAGCGGGGAAGATCTGAGCATCGGCCGACCAGTTGAATTCAGCCGTGTGGCAACGGAGTTGTCCAAAGATTGCAGCGGGATGAACAGCCGCACCGGGCCGTGCGGAGTGGCGCGATGCGGGACTTCGACCGGTCGGCCCGTGAAACGGGCGGAAGGCGGGCACGCGAAGTGGCCGAACGGGCAAGGGGAAAGCCTTGTTTCCGGCCTTGCCCGCGGAATTGCGCCGACAGCGCCGTCGGAAACATCTGAGCTTCTCCTGAGCTTCGCCCGCGTATCCGCCACCCTGAAGTCGCCGCCGCCTGCATCGAATTCGCAGCGGCAGGGCCGCATTCGGCCCGACTTTTCCCCGCGATCGTCCCCATTTATTTTCTTCGGCACGCTATGGGCGCCTTGCCGGAATCCGCATGGTGTGTCAACCGCGCGATGCGGTGCCCGTCTTGTCCGCGCCGTCACGCTCACCGCCCCTCTCCGGCCGTTCGGCGGTACCGCACGCCGGAGCCGTCACCTTCGGCTTCGCGGCGCCGGACGCGGCGGCGGAATCGAGGTCCGCGCCGGTCGGGAAGGCCGCGAGCAGCGGTGCCGGGACCGAGCCGATGTCCCCGGCGCCGTAACCGAGGGCGGCCAGTGCGTTCTTGTCCGGGACGCGGTACTTCACGCCGTTCTCCGCGACCAGGTACGTGGTCCCGCCGTGTGCGGCGCCGCTCGCGTGCAGGGCCCTGACCAGGGCGCCGCGACCGGGTCGTACGACGGTGGCGTCGGTCGGGACGCAGGCCGGGCTCAACGGCCGCGCGGTGTCGTCCGACACCGCGACCGGGGCGAGCCGGGTCAGCGGGACCAGCACGGAACGGATCCGGGCGCCGCCGTCACCGCCGTCCACCTGCGCGCACAGTGCGCTGCCGCGCGGCGCGGTCTGCGGGGTCGGCGGCGCGTCCGGGAGTTCCGCGGAGGCGGCAGGGCCCGGATTCTCCGCCCGGTGTTCGCGCAGCACGGCCGCGCCGACCGTGCGCACCTCGGGGGACTCCCCCTGGTAGGCGTCCTTCTGGGTGGCCGGGTCGCCGAGCACCAGGGCGGCACCGAGCCGGGTCAGCGGCACCGTGCCGTCCTTGCGCAGCAGGTGGTAGGTGCTGCCGCCGCCGGGCACGCTGACCTTGAAGACCTGGCCGATCCGGCTGGCCTCGCCGCCGAGTTCGGGGCCCTTCTCGCCGCGGCCGGGCACCTTGGGCGGGCTCAGGGCCGGGCCGGGAGCCAGCGCGTCCAGGAAGGCCGCGGAGACCGGCATGGGCTCCTTGGAGCCGTATCCGAGCGCGTTGCGGGCGTCGGACGCACGGTCGAGGGCCAGCCGGCTGCCGCGCCACACCAGGTACTCGGTGCCGTCCGGGCCGCGTACGAGGACCCCGCGGTCGCTGTCGACGCCCTGGGATTCCAGCGGCGCCCCGGCCACGATGCTGGTGGCCCCCGGTTTGTTCACGCCGGTGTCCGTCACGGCGCCGGAGGTGTCGGGCAGCGCACCACCGGCCCCGGTGACACACATGTGCCAGGCGCCGGAGTCGAGTTCGCCGGGCCCTGGCACGGTGTCGGGCAGGCCGGGTATACCGACCGCGCTGCCCACCGGGACGTCCTTCAGGGAGGCGGTGCGGACGTCGACGGCCGCCAGGTCGTTGCCACCGATCAGCCGCGCGGACGCGTAGTTGCGCACCGGGTGCAGGACGCCGTCGGTGTCGGTCCACAGATAGCGGGCGCCGGTGTCGCTGTTGACCACCAGGTGCTTGCCGTCGCGCCAGGTGTCGTTGCCGCCGGGGCGCAGCAGGCCGTAGACGACGGCGCCCGCGCCGATCAGGACGGTCACAAGGACGCCGAAGATCACGCCGCGGGTGGTGCGTCCGAGGGGGCTCTCCGGGGCGTCGGGGTCGGCCGTGAGCAGGCCCGAACTGAGTCTGCCCATCATGAAACTGTGGGCGTGTACCTGGTCTCGTTTGGACTGCACGGCCTCTCCTACGACTCCTTGTCCGTGTCCGGCGGGCGGGCTCGGTGTCCCGGCGGGCGGGCTCCGTGTCCCGGCGGGCGGGTGCCCGTGGGGCTTCCCGGTGGGCGGGTGTGCTCAGCCGAACAGGCCGCGCAGCCAGCCGAAGAGCCCCGCGACCCAGCAGCTGAGCGGCAGCAGCGCCACGGCGAAGAGGGTGTGCGCCAGTTCTCCCGCACGCCCCCAGTACGGCAGCATCCGGCGTCCCGGCACCGTCCAGGCGGCGACGACGAGTCCGGCGGCCGCGGCGAACAGCACCGCGAAGACCACCAGGCGGCCGTTGGCGTCGCTGTCGATCGCCCAGGCGCGGGCGAGCAGCAGCAGTCCCCAGACGCCGGGGACGGCCAGGGTCAGCCGCTGCCCGATGTGGACGAGACCGCGGCAGTGCAGGAGCAGCAGCAGGCTCAGGACGAGGGAGGTGAGGACCGCGGGCAGGCCGGGGCGGTGGGTGAGGACGATCAGGGCGGCCGCGGCGATGGTGCCGGTGGCGGCGAACAGCGCGGTGACCCAGCGGCCGGCCAGCTCGGTGCGCTGGGCGACCTCGTCGCCCGCGTAGGGGTCGATGCCCTCCTGGAGCTGACCGGCGGTGGAGGGCAGCGCGGGCAGCCGCAGGCCGGCCAGCTTGAAGGCGAAGGGGGCCACCGCTCCGGCGGCGAGCGTGACGAACGTCGCCACCAGTGCCACCGCGGCCGGGGCGCCGAGGCCGCTGTAGCCCATCAGGGCGCCGGCGATCGCGGTCGCCACCGACACCAGGGCGGTGGCGAGGAGGGCCGGGGCGCCGACCGCGGTGGCGGCAAGGGCGAGGACCGCGCCGCCCGCGCCCGCCGCGCCCGCCGCCAGCAGCCGCGCTCCCGCGACTTTCACCGCGTCCGGGCCGCTCAGCTCGCCGCCGGGCAGCAGCCAGCCCGCCAGGGCCAGGCAGGGGGCGACAAGGAGGCCGAGCGCGGTCGCGGAGAGGCGGTCGCCGACCGCGCGGCTCGCCGAACCCGCGCCCGCGAGGAGCAGCAGCCCGGCCACGGCCGCGCAGGCGGCCCGCAGGGAACCGGAGTCGCTGACCCCGGGCCAGAGCACCAGCACGAGGGCGGCCGCCACGGTCGCCACCGCGGTGCCCACCAGGAGTCCGCGGGCCGCTCCGGCATGCCAGGTGTGCAGCTTCCGGCCCGCGGTGTCGGCTATCCCGTCCACCAGGTCGTCGAGGCGCGCCTCGGGCAGCGCCTCGGTGTGCGGGCGCAGGTAGAGCACGTCTCCGTCGGCGAGCCCGGCCCGGGCGAGGGTGGCCTCCTCGTCGAGCGGGGCGTCGCCGAGCCGCTGCAGCACCCAGCCGGCGTGGTCGAGGCCCGCCTCCTCGGCCTCCTCGCCGACGTAGCGCAGCAGCGTGGGCAGGAGGTCGGCGACCGGCACATCGGCGGGCACGGCCAGATCGACGGACACGCTCGGCGCACGTACGGTCAGGCGGCACAGTTCGGCCACCGCACTGTCGGTCATCAGCTGAACTCTCGTCTTCCGTGGAGGCTTTGCCGGGAGGACTTCCCCGGGAGTGAGGACGCGCGAATAGTACGGAAGACCCGCGCGGCCGGGAACGTGGGTGCCGGACAGGAGAATTGAGTCCGCGCGAACCGCGAACACCTCCCCGCATGGACAGGGCACGTTCCGTGAATGCAGACTACTGCCTACGCCCACCGGGTCGTGCTGCGGTCCGGACGCATTGTCCGGAAGGGGCCCGAAGAGAGTTGCCGGCCAAGGGAGTTGTCTCTCCCCGTTGTCCGTCACGGGAGTTGCCTCTCCCCCGCTATCCTCCCGAACCATTCACCCGGCGTTCATCGCGTCATGCGGGTGCCGGAGAATCAGCGTGGTGCGGTCTTTCCGTGACCGAGCGCCCCGGTATTCGCCGCGGGCCTGAAAGCCAGTAAAAGCGGAGGTTCTGTTCCTTGAGTGTGGTGCTGTTTCGCCGTCCGGCCCGCAGACGCGGACCGGAGATGCCCGAGGGACAATTGACCCTTCAGGAACCGCCGGTCCTCGCCGAGACGGTTCCGGACACCTCGGCCATATGGACTTATCTCCCGATGGCGCTCATGTCCGTGTCGATGATGCTGATGTTCCTGCGCCCCGGCGGAGGCAACGGCGTCTTCATGTATCTGGCGATGGGCGTCATGGCGCTCTCCGCCGGCGCCATGCTCCTCGGTCAGCTCATGCGCCGCTCCAGCGAGCGCAAGCAGCGCCTGAAGGGCGAACGCCGCGACTACCTCCGCTACTTGGCCCAGACCCGCAAGCGCGTCCGGGCCACCATCGTCGAGCAGCAGCGCGCGCTGGCCTGGCGTCACCCGGAGCCCGCCTCGCTGCGCTCCCTGGCCCGCACCTCACGGCTGTGGGAACGCCGCCCGGCCGACGAGGACTTCGGCGAGATCCGGCTCGCGGTCGGCGAACAGCAGCTCGCGCTCGCCCTCAACCCGGTGTCCACCCGCCCGGTGGAGGACCTCGAACCCCTCTGCGCGCACGCCCTGCGCCGCTTCATCCGCGCCTACTCCACGATCCCGGGACAGCCCCTCGGGCTCTACCTGCGCTCCTCCGCCAGGGTCCTGCTCCGCGCCGAGGAAGCCGCCGAGGAGAGCGCCGAACAGAGTGCGGGGAGCCAAACCGCGGGGAGCGAAGAGGTACGCGCCCTGGTCCGCGCCATGCTCGGCCAGCTCGCGGTGTTCCACGCGCCCGAGGAGCTGTGGATCGCCTTCTGCGTCAGCGACGAGCGCCGCCCCGACTGGGAGTGGGCCAAGTGGCTGCCGCACACCTTGCACCCCTACGAGGAGGACGGCGCGGGCCAGGTCCGCCGCATCACCGCCGACCTCACCGAGCTCGACGACCTGCTTGGCGCCGAGTTCGCCGAACGCCCCGGCTTCGACCCCGACGCCCGCCCCGGCCGTGACGAGCCCTACACGGTCGTCGTCCTGGACGGCGTCACCGTCCCCGAGGGCCACCGCTGGGCGGGCCACGGCTACCGCAACGCCCTGATCCTGGACGTCTCCGGGGCGCTGCGCTGGCGCCCCGGCCGCAACACGCTGCGGCTGACCACCGGGCCCGACCAGGTCAGCCTGGTACGCACCGACCGCAGCCGCAAGGAACGCTCCGTCCCCCTGGGCCGCCCCGACCGGCTCGGCCCGCACGGCGCCGAGTCACTGGCCCGACTGCTCACCAGCCGCCGTATCAGCCTGGGCAGCGACATCGCGCAGCCGCTGGACTCCGACGTCGAACTGACCACCCTGCTCGGCATCCCCGACCTGCACCGCCACGACCCGCAGGCACTCTTCGACCGCAACACCGGCTCCGCCCGCCTGCGGGTGCCCATCGCCGTCGGCGTGGACGGCCGCCCGGTGGAACTGGACATCAAGGAGTCCGCGCAGGGCGGCATGGGCCCGCACGGCATGCTCATCGGCGCCACCGGCTCCGGCAAGAGCGAACTCCTGCGCACCCTCGTCCTGGGCCTGGCCCTGACCAACTCCTCCGAGACCCTCAACTTCATCCTGGTCGACTTCAAGGGCGGCGCCACCTTCCTGGGCCTGGAGGAACTCCCCCATACCTCCGCCGTCATCACCAACCTCGCCGACGAGGTCGCCCTGGTGGAACGCATGCAGGACGCCCTGCACGGCGAACTCATGCGCCGCCAGGAACTGCTGCGCTCGGCCGGCAACTACACCTCCGCCCTGGAGTACGAGCGGGCCCGGGCCGGCGGCGCCGACCTCGCCCCGCTGCCCAGCCTGTTCGTGGTGGTCGACGAGTTCAGCGAACTGCTCTCCGCGCACCGGGAGTTCATGGACCTGTTCGTGATGATCGGCCGCCTCGGACGCTCCCTCGGCGTGCACCTGCTGCTTGCCTCGCAGCGCCTGGACGAGGGCCGCATGCACCAACTGGAGAGCCACCTCTCGTACCGCATCGGTCTGCGCACCTTCTCGGCGATGGAGAGCCGGGGCGTTCTCGGTGTGCCGGACGCCTACCAGTTGCCGGCCCAGCCCGGCAGCGGCTTCCTGAAGTCCGGTGTGGAGGCCCTGACCCGCTTCCGCGCCGCCTACTCCTCCGGCACCTACGCGCGCCGCACCGGCGCGGTCGTACAGGCCCGCGTCGCCAGTCAGGTGGTGCCCTGGACCAGCGGCTGGGTGGTGCCGCGCACCCTGGAGGCGGCGCCCGACCCGGAGCCGGAGACCGAGGAGAACGGCCCCGAGGAGACCCTGCTCGATGTCGCCCTTGACCGGCTGCGCGACTCCGGTCCGGCCGCCCACCGGGTATGGCTGCCGCCGCTCGCCGAGCCCGCGCCCCTCGATGCCCTGCTCTCCGGCGTCGCCCCCGACCCCGAGCGCGGACTGACCGCGGACTGCTGGCCGGGCACCGGCAAGCTGCGCGTCCCGGTCGGCCTGGTGGACAAGCCCTTCGAGCAGCGCCGCGACCCACTGGTGGTCGACCTGTCCGGGGCCGGCGGCCATGTCGCCATCGCGGGCGGTTCGCAGAGCGGCAAGTCCACCCTGGCCCGCACCCTGATCGGCGCCCTGGCCCTGACGCACACCCCGGCCGAGGTCCAGTTCTACTGCCTGGACTTCGGCGGCGGCGGGCTCTCGCAGCTCGGCGGGCTCCCCCATGTCGGCGGGGTCGCCGCGCGGCTCAACCCGGAGCGCGTGTACCGGGCTGTCGCCGAGGTGATGACGCTGCTGGCCCGCCGCGAGCAGTTCTTCGTCGACCACACCCTGGACTCCATGCAGTCCTACCGGCGGCGCCGGGCCGCCGGGGAGTTCCCCGACGAGCCCTTCGGCGACGTGTTCATGGTCGTCGACGGCTGGTCCACGGTCCGTCAGGACTACGACGACCTGATCCCCAAGTTCAACGAACTGGCCGCCCGCGGCCTCAACTACGGCATCCACCTGCTCATCACCACCACCCGCTGGGTGGAGCTCTCCGCCCAGGTCCGTGACCAGGCCGCCACCCGCCTGGAACTGCGGATGGGTGATCCGATGGACTCCGAGATCGA
This sequence comes from Streptomyces sp. NPDC054872, assembly GCF_053610705.1. Lineage (NCBI taxonomy): Bacteria > Bacillati > Actinomycetota > Actinomycetes > Kitasatosporales > Streptomycetaceae > Streptomyces > Streptomyces sp. NPDC054872. The sequence continues at coordinate 65,116 of NZ_JBSGYY010000051.1, forward strand.
CACCCGCAAGGCGCGCTCGGTGCCGCGCAGCGGCGGTCGCGGCATCACCGCGGACAGCAAGATGCACTTCCTGGCCGGGCTGCCCCGCCTCGACGGGAGCGGCTCCCTGGAGGATCTCGGCGACGGCGTCGCCCATCTGGTCGCCGAGGTCGCCCGGCACTGGTCGGGCGCTCCCGCCCCGCAGGTACGGATGCTGCCGCACCGCCTGCCGCTGGCCGAACTCCCCGCGCCCGAGGCCACCGAGGGCGGCGGCATGCGCCTCCCGCTCGGGATCGACCAGGACGCCCTGGAACCGGTCTGGCACGACTTCAGCCGCACCCCGCACCTGATCGTGGTCGGCGACACCGAGAGCGGCAAGACGAATATGCTGCGGCGCATCACGGCGGGCATCACCGCCCGCTACGCGCCCAACGAGGCGAAGATCATCGCGGTGGACTACCGGCGCACCCTGGTGGACACCATCCCCGAGGAGTACCGCATCGGGCATGTGATCTCCCTGGACAACCTCAAGGAGACCGTCGACGGCGCGGCCCGCGCGATCAAGACCCGTATCCCGGGCGCCGACATCGCCCCCGGCCGCATGCGTCAGTGCGACTGGTGGACGGGGCCTCGCCTGTTCATCCTGGTCGACGACTACGACATGGTCTCGGGCAACTCCTTCCAGAGTCCCTTCGAGCCCCTCTTCGAGCATCTGACCCTGGGCTTCGAGACGGGTCTGCACCTCATCGTCGCCCGCAGCGCCATGGGCGCGGGTCGCGGTCTCAGCGACGCGCTCATGCGCCGTCTCGACGAGGCCAACAACCCCGCCGTCCTGCTGTCCTGCCCGCCCACCGAGGGCCGCCTCTTCGGCAACGCGAAACCCCGCAACCTGCCTCCGGGCCGTGCCCTGCACATCGCCCGGCGGCGTGAGCGTCTGATGCAGACGGCGCTGGTGGAGGAGGCTTCGGGCCACAGCGGCTGAGTACGACGGGAAGCGGGGGCCACCAGAAGGTGGCCCC
>NZ_JBSGYY010000052.1:0-51158 GCF_053610705.1 Streptomyces sp. NPDC054872
GAAGCCCGGCTCCAGCGGCTCGATCACGAACCGGGAGCGGAATTCGTCGACGACCTCTTCGGTCAACGAGGGACGCTGAGCGATCAGCATGAAGTATTTCCTCCAAAGTTCGGCGCCCGCCATTTGACGCCGTGGACACTGCAAAGGGTAATGGGTCGCACACCCTCACCTGGCGGTCCGGGGCCAGGAGTCGCCGGGCAAGGGTACGCAAAACGTGGATGAAGCCTGCCACGAGGGTCGGCGAGCCCCGTCCGGGGCCCGTCCGAAACCCGTCTGAGGCCGTCCCGCGTCCGGCGCGGGCTGCTCATCCCCAGGTCAGACCGGTGGCCGGAGCGGGGCCGAAATGTCGGGTAGCGACTGTTCCGACGGACGGGCAGGGAGTGCCCACGGCGGCCACGAAAGTGTTGACGACACACGTCTGCTCCGGGTGTGTCGTCCCACCTCAGCGGCCTCCGGCGCTGCCGCACAAGGTGTCGGCGAACACCGCCCACGGCGCACGTATCCAGCTGCTCGGCTCAACTTCTCGGCGGAAGCCGATGCAGCGTCACGTCGTGCAACGCGCCGTCGGAGACCGTCAGAGTGAGGAACGTGCAGTACGGCTGGCGTCTGCGGTCGGTGGGTGAACCGGGGTTGAGCAGGCGGAGGCCGCCGGGGGCCGTGGAATCCCAGGGAATGTGGCTGTGACCGAACACGAGCACGTCCGAGTCCGGGAACCGTTCGGCGCACCGGCGCTCACGGCCGGTCGCCGGCCCGGTCTCGTGCACGACAGCGAACCGCACGCCGCCCAGCTCCGCGCGGGCCACCTCGGGGATACGCCGACGCAGCGGGGGGCCGTCGTTGTTGCCGAACACGCCGATCAGCCGACGTGACCTGGCCTCGAACAGATCGAGCGTGGCCTCATCGATCCAGTCTCCGGCGTGGATCACCGCGTCGGCCTCGTCGATGCCCGCCAGGAGTGCGTCGGGCAGGGCCTTGGCCCGCGTCGGCACATGCGTGTCAGAGGTCAGCAGCAGCCGCATGGTTCCAGCGTAGGCCGGTCGGTGACCGGTCGGGCTCCGGCCTCGCCGGACAGGTCCATACGCGGGTCAGGTCCTGACGTCTGTTCGTGGGCGGCCGCTGTGGCGCAGCCGCAGACGGCGCCGCGGGTGGGAGCGCAGTACAGGGTGCAGGCTCCAGTTGCGTTCCTCGGCGAAGCGGACGACGTAACCGGCGCCCGCGCTGCGGAAGTAGTGGGCCCCCAGGTCGAGATCGCGGCTGTACCCGGAGAGGTTGGAGGCGTCTTCCGCGCGTCGGGTCTGCTTCTCGATGCGCCGGTCCACGCGTGCCCGGTAGTACGCTGCGTCGCCTTCTCGGAAGAGGCCCACCGGGGTCACGCACCACAGCGGGACGATCGGTATCTGGCCCATGGTGGCGTCCAGCACCCGGACGGCACCGTTCTCGGCTCGCGGCACCAGATAGACGATCAGCTGTGCCACGGAGGCCGCGCAGTAGAAAAGGGCCGCGAGGAAAAGCCACGCCATCCACCACAGCGGCAACAGCAGGAGTGTCAGGGGCAACAGCAACAGCCACCGCAGTGGGGCCGGACGCGCGGGAAGCGGGCCCCACGCCGGGGCGTCGAAGTCGGACACGGGCGCTGCGTTCCCCTTGGGCTCACCATGGCGTGTGGGCATAGCCCGCGACTATACGCCGAAGGCCGCGCGGGAGTCCGGCGGTTCCCGTGCGGCCGAGTGACAGTGCGGTGGCTACGGAGCAGGGGTGTAGGTGACCGCGGTGTCCTTGCACTGGCCGGAGGCGAAGACGGCGATGGCGTCGAGTTCGGCGGGGTTCGCGGCAAGGTCCCAGCGCAGCTTTGTGGCGACCCACTCGGAAAGGTAGCGGCAGTGCGCGGTGGGCAGCGGCGGCAGCCACTGTGAGGGGTCCTTGTCCGCCTTGGCGCGGTGGGTGCGGGTGGTGACAGCGGCCAGGGAGCCGGGGGCGCCCAGGTCGTTGGCGTAGGCCTCGCGGCGGTCCTCGCTCCAGGTGGAGGCACCGGATGCCCAGGCCTCGGCGAGCGGAACCATGTGGTGGACGTCGAGCTTCTTGGCGTCCTCGACTTCTTGGGCGTCGAAGTAGGACAGCCATTCGCCGTCGCTGAGCTTGCAGCCCGAGGAGACGGACGGTGCCTCATGAGCCTCGGCGATCAGTACCTCGGCGCGAGTGTTGCAGCCGTCGTCCGCCACCAGACCTGCGTTCCAGTGCGCGAACGCGGAGGGTGCGTAGCCGTCGCGGCGTTCGTCGGCGACCGGGATGCGGTGCACGGCATCGGCCAGCGTCGTGGTTTCGGTGGAAGCGTCCTGAGCCTGCGTCGGTGCGGACGCAAGAAGAGGGGTCAGGGACAGACTGAGCGCCGCGAGTCCGCGGCCGAAATTCTTGATCACCCCGGCAGAGTTAGCAGCCTCTGATCTCGTGCGGTGGGCGCTGAGCAGGCGACCCAGCCGAGTGGCGGAAGAAGTTCACCCCAGAAACGTTCGGGTGATCTCCGCCGACGAGCACGTGGAGTTGTGCGGGGCATGCAGGACGCACGCCGCCCGCCGGTCACCGCCATCGAGGAGGGCCTGAGCCTGTCCTCGACGGCGGCATCACGGCTGGCACCACTTACTGATTGCTGCCGGTCTCGTGGCCCGGCTCTACTTCAGGTGCCGGTCGAAGAACCGGCCTCCGTCCTCCACCTCGAACCACGGGGTGCCGGTATGCCCGCCCAGGTTGGCGTGCAGCGTCTTCTGCTGGGTGCCGAAGGCGTTGAAGAGGTCCAGGGCTCGCTGCCGGGGGTTGCCTTCGTCGTCCCACTGCAGGAGGAACAGCAGCGGGACGGTGACCTGCCGGGCCTGCTCGCGCTGGGCGTGGGGCACGTAACCCCCGGCGAAGAAGCCGGCGGCCGCGATGCGCGGCTCGGCCGCCGCCAGCCGGATGCCGAGGGCGGTCCACCCCGAGTACCCGACCGGGCCGTCGACTTCGGGCAGCGAAAGGAGGGCGTCCAAAGTGGTCTGCCATTCCGGGGCCGCTTTGTCGACCAGCGGCCCGATGAGGGACTCGAAGAGCTCGTCGACCGGCTCGCCGGCCTGCAGCGCCCTGCGGAGGTCGGCACGGGCCTCCTCGTCGGCGGCGCAGCGGGGTCGGTCGCCGCACCCGACGGCGTCGATGGTGGCCACCGCGTAGCCGTGCGCCGCGGTGTGCCGGGCCCGGGCCACCAGCCTGGCGTCCCGCTTGGGGAGGCCGTTGTTGTGGGCCATCAAGACCAGTGGGGCTGGCGCGGAGGGAGGAGTCCACAGGGTGCCGGGGATCTCGCCGAGGGTGAATTCGCGTTCCAGTACGCCGTCGTCGAGGCGTTGCTCGGAAGTGAACTGCATGGTCGTGCCTTTCGGGAGCTCGTGAACGGCGCTCCCGGACGACCTATCGCCCGACCGTGACCCCGGAGGGGAGCACCCATGTCGATTCTGCGTTCACGGGTACCACCTCCTCGTTCTCTCGCACGGCCTCCGGGAAACTAGCAGGGGTGGCCGTGGCCCGCCAACGAGTTTTCGCAAAGCCCCCGTGGCCGGATGCCGCCCCCCTCACACGCTGGCCTCACCCGCACGTCGCACCGCTAGCGGCCACCGCACCTCATCTGCTCACCTACGCGCGCACCAGGGGCCGTCTGGAGCCAACGACTCCAGCAAAGACGGGAGTTGCGGCGGCTCCACGGGGTCGGGCAGCGAGCCCAGATCCGGCCACGCGATCCAGATGTGGGTGTCCAGGTCGGCCTGCTCGTCGGGGAGCAGGCCGGTGCGCACCAGCGATGGCCGGGCCTCGGTGAACCGAGCGGCGAAGAAGTGCTCGGTGCCGGTGTACCGCTTACCGTTCCATTGCACATCACGGTCCACGAGCACCGACTGATCCAGGACGGCCGTCGGGTCGAGTCCGGTTTCCTCGGCCAGTTCACGTCGTGCCGCCATCAGCGGTGTCTCGCCAGGCTCGATGCCGCCACCGGGCGGCTCCCAGAGCCATGTCCCGTCGAATGGGTCGCGCCAGCGCAGAAGCAGCAGACGATGAGCAGCGTCCAGGCAGATGACCCGTGCGGCGGGCCGTTGTGTTGTCTCCACCGCCCTGACGCTACGCGGCGCTTGAGCATGCTGCGGGCATCGGTCGCGGATGGCGCAGGCGAACCCTAGGAGCGGGCGGAGCGCGGTGGTTCGAGCATGGGCACGAGGAACTGCCGGGCCACCGCGCGCATTCGCATGCGGCAGAACTGCTCGTACGCGGAGTCGAGCAGCCGCGTGAACACTTCGTCGTCCGGATCGGCTCCGTAGGCCCCCTCGGTGAACGCCAGTTCCAGCACAGAGGGGGAGCCGGAAGCAGGCCCGGTGAGGTCCGGCAGGACAGGTTGCACGACCGCCCCCCTGATTGCGTGAAGCCTCTGGTGTTCAAGCCTCGGCTGTGCTCCCCTGTTGATACAGAGATGCTCAAGACGTTTCATCGTACCAAGCGAACCGCGGAACCACGGAGCTGCCGAACTCACGGAGGAGTTCAGAGCGATGGATGGACTCAGTAGACGCAAGATGTTGACGGCGGGTGGCGCCCTCGGGGCCGTCGGGGCGCTGGGGGCGGCTTCACCGGCCAGTGCGAGGGCGCTGTGGACGTGGGCCCCGAGCAATTCGATAGCGGGCACGGGCGCGGGAGTTGACCCCGAGTGGGTGTGGGACGAGGAGGCCGACAAGCTGCTCGCCTCCGTGATCGACCGCGGCGACGTGCCCAAGGTCAATGAACTGCTGCGCACCTGGACCCGCAACGGCCAGGCGCCCCCGGCCGGACTCCCGCAGGACGTACGGGAGTTCGTGGATCGAGCGCGGCAACTGCCCTCATGGGCGGACCGGGACAAGCTGGAGCGGGCGGCCGCCTTCAACAAGTCCCGCGGCTTCTACCTCAACCTGCTCAACGGAGTGGGCGGCGGCATGCTGAGCACCGCCATCCCGAGGGAGGCACGTTCGGTCTACTACTCCAAGGGCGGCGCCGACATGGAGGACCGCGTCGCCAAGACGAGCCTGCTCGGTTTCGCCATCGGGGACCTGAACGCCTACCGGCCCGACGGCGACGTCATCGTGCACGCCGTCAAGACCCGCATGGTGCACGCGGCGGTGCGCCATCTGCTGCCGAAATCCCCGGCCTGGGTGCGCAACAGCGGCGGCCAGAAAATCCCCATCAGCCAGGCCGACATCCTGGTCACCTGGCACAGCCTGGCCACCTACGCCATGCAGAAGCTCCTTGAGTGGAAGGTCCCGGTCAGCTCCGCCGACGCCGGCGCCTACCTGCATGTGTGGCAGGTGACCGTGCACATGCTCGGTGTCCGCGACGAGTACATCCCGGTCAGCTGGGAGGCGGCCAACTCCCAGTCCAAACAGGTCCTCGACCCGATCCTGACCTCCACCAGGGAAGGTGTCGAACTGACCGACATCCTGCTGGGTCAGCTCGCCGAGCAGACCAGCCCCGGCGGCATCGACCGGCCCCTGTGCAACGCGCTCGGCCGGTACCTGGTCGGCGACCGGGTCGCCGACATGGACGGCATCCCGAAGGAGCCGTTCTGGGACGGCGTCCTGGAAAGCATCTGGCCGAAGCTGGTGGCCTTCCGCGAGAAACTCATCCCCTTGCCGCTGGTGCCACCACTGGCCTGGACGCTCGACGAAGCGGCCCGCCAGTACATCCTGTTCTACCTCACCAAGGGCAAGGGCACCCACATCGAGATCCCCGACACCAACCGGCCGGGCACCAGCTGAAGGAGGAGTGCGCAGCGATGGACGAACTGAGCAGACGCAAGGTGTTGATGACGGGCGGAACCCTGGGGGCTTTCGGGGCGCTGGGCATGGCCACGCCGGCCGGGGCGCGCTCCCTGTGGTCGTGGTCTCCCGCATCGTCGATCGCGGGCAAGGGCGCGGGGATCGACCCGCAGTGGCTGTGGGACGAGGAGGCCGACCCGGTCCTGGCCGCCGTACTCGACCGCGGCGAAGTGGCCAAGGTCAACGAGGCGTTACGGCAGTGGACCCGCAACGATCAGCCGCTGCCCGACGGACTGCCGCGTGATCTGCGGGAGTTCATGGAGCACGCCCGCAAGCTGCCCTCCTGGGCCGACCGGGCCGAACTCGACCGCGGCGCCCAGTTCAGCAAGACCAAGGGGATCTACGTAGGGGCGCTGTACGGCCTCGGCAGCGGTCTGATGAGCACCGCCATTCCCCGGGAGGCGCGGGCCGTCTACTACTCCAAGGGCGGTGCGGACATGAAGGACCGCATCGCCAAGACGGCGCGGCTCGGTTACGACATCGGGGACTTGGACGCCTACCAGCCGCAGGGCTCGATGATCGTGACCGCGGTGAAGACCCGGATGGTGCACGCGGCGGTACGGCATCTGCTGCCGCAGTCCCCGGCCTGGGTGCAGAACAGCGACGGCCAGAAGATCCCCATCAGCCAGGCGGACATTCTGGTCACCTGGCACAGTCTGGCCACACTTGTCATGCGCAAGCTGAAAGAATGGGGTGTCCGGGTCTCCGACGGCGACGCCGACGCCTATCTGCACGTGTGGCAGGTGACCGCGAACATGCTCGGCGTCCGAGAGGAGTACATCCCGGCCACCTGGCAGGCGGCCGACGCCCAGTCCAAGCAAGTCCTCGACCCGATCCTGGCCGCCACGACGGAAGGGAAGGCGCTGACCAAGGTACTGCTCGACATCGTGGCCGAACTCGACGCCGGCCTGACGCGTCCGCTGATCAGCGCGTTCTCCCGCTACACACTCGGCGACCGGGTCGGCGACATGATCGGCCTGTCCAAGGAGCCTGTCCTGACACCCCTGGTCGCCGGCGCCTGGCCGCTCCTCGTGGCCTTCCGCGAAAAGCTGATCCCCCTTCCCGGCATCCCCGGGATCATGTGGACGCTGGAGGAGGCCATCCGCAAGTTCGTCCTGCTGTTCCTCGCCGAAGCCCGCCTGCCCATCTCCATCGACATCCCGGACATGAACCGCCCGTCCTGAAGGCCTGTGACAGCCGGGCGCGGCCGCGCCCACCTGTCGGCCACGCCTGAGGCGGTGGCACCCCGCGCCACCGCCTCGGGCAGTCCCCGCCAGCCCACGACCACCGGAGTCGAGCCGCACCCATGAACCACGATGAGACCGCCGAGCAGCGCGACCTCTCCGGCCTGGACAGGCGCCGTTTCCTGGGTTTCGTGCTGGCGGCGCCGACACTGGTGACCGCCGCTGAGCTCATACCGGCGGACGAAGCAACGGCGCAGGTCCGCGAAGACGGCATTCCCTCGCCCGAGGTCACCGAACTGGTGGACCTCAACGACGTGATGACGGCGGCTGCCCTGCCGACCTCCGGCCTGATCACGGTCCGGGTCAACGGCGACGGCACGGTGTCCTTCGCCCTGCCCCGGGCCGAGGTGGGGCAGGGCATCACCACCTCTACGGCGATGCTGATCGCCGAGGAGATGGACGTACCGCTCGCACAGGTGCGGGTCACCTTGGCCGACGCGCGACCGGAGCTCGTCTTCAACCAGCTCACCGGCGCGTCCAACACCACCATCTCGACCTACACGCCGGTCCGGGTGGCCGCCGCCATCGCGCGCGGACGGCTGCTGCGGGCCGCGGCGGCCGAACTCGGCACTCCTGCCCGCGACCTCACCATCGAAGCGGGAGTCGTCACCGGACCCGCGGGCAAGAGCATCGCCATCGGAGCCCTCGCCGAGAAGGCCGCGGGCGTACGGACGCAGCAGGTCACCGCCGAGCTCAAGCCGGCGGAGCAGTTCACCGTCATCGGCACACCCCAGCGCCGTATCGACGCCCTGGACGCGGTCACCGGGCGCAAGAAGTTCGCGATGGACCTCAGCGTCCCGGACGCCGCCCCGACCATGGTGTGCCGTCCCCCGACCATCAACGGCAAGGTCGGGTCGGTGGCCAACACCGCTGAGGTCCGCGCCATGCCGGGCGTCACCGACGTCGCGGTGATCTCGACCGGGGTGGCCGTGCGCGCCCGGACCTTCGGGCAGTGCATCGATGCCGTGCGCGCGCTGAAGGTGTCGTGGAAGGCGGGCACCGCGGAGGGCAAGTCCGATGCCTCGGTGCTCAAGAAGCTGGCAGCCGCCGAAGTGCCGCTCGGCCTGCCGCCGTTGACCCCCTACGTGGAAGGCAGCTTCACCTTCCACTTCCGCAGCAACAGCGCCCTGGAGACCAACTGCGCCATCGCCGACGTGCGTTCCGACCGGGCCGAGATCTGGTCGAGCCTGAAATCGCCGATCGTGGCCAAGGAGATGATCGCCGCCAGACTCGGGCTGCCGCTCGGTGCCGTCACCGTGCACGTCACCGAGGGGGGTGGATCGTTCGGGCGCAAACTCTTCTTCGACGCCGCGCTGGAAGCCGTCGAGATCTCCCGGAAGATCGGCAAGCCCGTCAAACTCATGTGGCACCGCGCCGACGACTCCCGCCAGGGCCGCACCCACCCCATGGCCACCTCCCGCGTACGCATCGCCTACCTGGGCGACACCGTCCTCAGCTACCGGCAACGCCACACCAGCGTGGCCACCGATCTCAGCCACGGCTTCGGGGAGATCCTCACCGCCATGGCGGCGAAGCTGCCCGTGGCCGACCTCGGCTTCTCCGAGACCTTCTTCCAGCTCTCCCAGTCCATGCCGTACAACTTCGGTGTCCACAGCCGGCTCCTGAACGAGACCGACAAGAGCTTCAACACGGGCAGCATGCGCAACGTCTATTCGCCCGACGCCACCTGCGCCCGTGAGCTCCTCATCGACGAACTGGCCTCGAGGATGGGCAAGGACCCCTACCGCTTCCGGCGTGCCTTCCTCAAGGACGAACGGGCCAAGGCGGTACTGGAGAAGGTCGCCGAGGCCGGGCAGTGGGGCCGGTCGATGCCGGACGGCATGGCGCAGGGCATCGCGTTCCACTCCGAGTACCACGCCACCAGCGCCGTCCTGGTGGAGATCGACTGCCGCCCCGAGACCGTCAACCGCCCCGTCCGCGACGGTGTCACCGGACCACGCGTCACCAAGGCCGTACTCGCCGTGGACGCCGGACTCACGGTCAACCCCCGCGGACTCGAGGCGCAGATGATGGGCTGCGCCATGGACGGCATCGCCCTGGCCCTCACCTCCAGCCTGCACCTGCGTGACGGCCACTTCCTGGAGGCCAGCTGGGACAACTACTTCTACACACGGCAGTGGAACACGCCACCCGAACTGAAGATCATCATCATGCCGGACACCAGTGAAAAGCCGGGCGGAGCAGGCGAGTTGGGCGTCTCGGCGGCCATGGCCGCGGTCGCCTGCGCATACGGCCGTGCCACCGGCGCCATGCCCACCACCTTCCCCATCAACCACGCCACCCTTTCCTTCGAACCCAAGCCGACGACCCCGCCCATTCCTCCGTCCCCGACCGACGGCCTGGACCACGCCTTCTGACGTGCCGCCTTCCGCCAACTCCCGTCGCCACCGATGTAAGGAGCCCACGTGCCCCAGCACACCTTCCGCCTCAACGGCGAGCAGGTCACCGTCGACATCGCCGACGAGGAACGACTGTTGTGGGTGCTGCGCGACGTCCTCGGTGTCACCGGCCCCAAGTACGGCTGCGGCATCAACGTCTGCAAGGCATGCACCAGCCACCTCAACGGCAGGGCCGTCAACCCCTGCGCGATCCCGGTGGGCAACCTGCGACCCACCGACGAGGTCACCACGATCGAAGGACTGCCGGCCACGGTGGGCAAGGACCTGCACCCCATGCAGGAAGCATGGCTCGACCACGACGTGGCCCAGTGCGGCTACTGCCAGCCGGGCCAGATCATGGCCGCCGTCGCACTGGTCCGGCGAGCCGCCGAGGAAGGCCGCGAGATCAGCGAGGCCGACCTCGACGGAATCCGCAACATCTGCCGCTGCGGCACCTATGCCCGAATCCGGGAAGCCATCAGGTCGGGCGCCGCGCGGATGTGAGCGCAGCTGGTCGCGAGAAAAGTAGCTGGTGGTCGCCGTGCGATGACCGTGTGCAGGCAGCTGCGTCCCGCTCCGGCTCGGCCACCGAAAGGGGCGTAACTTGTGAAGGGGGGCGGGTGTGATGTTGCTCTGAGGAGGGACCATGACACTGGATCCCGCACGGCAGGAGGAATTCGCCGGCCTCATGGTCGACGTACTCAACAAAGGAGTGCTGGCCCTCCTCGTCAGCGCAGGCCACCAGACCGGCCTGTTCGACACGATGAGCACGCTGCCGCCGTCAACGAGCGACGGCATCGCCAAGGCGGCGCAACTGGACGAACGGTACGTCCGCGAGTGGCTGGGCGGCATGGTCGTGGGCGGTTTCGTCGAGTACGACCCGGAAGGGGCGCTGTACCTGCTGCCGCCGGAACACGCCGCCTCCTTGACCGAAGCTGCGGGCCCCGACAACCTCGCCGGGATGACGCCCTACATCGCGCTGATGGGCGAGGTGGAACAGCAGGTCGTCGAGGCATTCCGGCACGGCGGAGGAGTTCCGTACGCGGCGTATCCCCGCTTCCAGGAACTGCAGGCGCTGGAGACGGGCCGGGTGTACGACGCGGCCCTCGTCGAGAGGATCATCCCGCTGGTGCCCGGCCTGACCGAGCGGCTGCGCGACGGCATCGACGCCCTTGATGTCGGCACCGGCCAGGGGCACGCGCCCCTCGTCCTGGCCCAGGCGTTCCCGCGCAGCCTCCTGCACGGCCTCGACCAGTCCGGGGATGGCATCGAAGCGGCCCGCGACGAGAGCGCGCGCCGCTCCCTGGACAACGTCCACTTCACGGTCGGCGACTCGACGCAGATCACGGGACGCTACGACCTGGTGACCGCTTTCGACGTCATCCACGACCTGGCCCGGCCGCAGGAGACCCTGAACGCCGTCGCCGCCAGCCTGCGAGAGGGAGGCACCTTCCTGATGGGCGACATCGCCGCGTCCAGCAAACTGGAGGAGAACCTCGACCACCCCCTCGCGCCCGCCCTCTTCGGCTTCTCGGTCTTCTACTGCATGACCACGTCGCTGGGCGCCGGGGGAGCGGGCCTGGGCACGATGTGGGGCGAGCAGACCGCCCGCCGCATGCTCGCCGAAGCCGGCTTCACCGACATCCAGACGCGGACGGTGGAGGGGGACCCGGTGAACCTCTACTACGTGGCGACGATCGGGCCCACATGACCCGGCCCACCGGGTAATGTAGCGATCTTCGGCCGGCTGTAGCCGTACGGAGTCCTCGAAGGCCGAGTACATCTTGCATCTCGACGACCGTTCCGCACCCCGCCGCCTGAGCGCCGCCCTGGAGAACCTCTCGGTCTCCTTCCGCGGCATGACCGCACGCCCGGATGAGCACAACTGCGAATGCCACTGGGGCAGCCCCGAGGAGCTCGCCCTTCTCAAGACGCCGGATGTGGAACTGGATCCGGACCTTCTGCGCAGGGCCTGGCAGGCGATCGACTGGACCGACCACGGGGCTGTGCTGCGCCGCGTCCTGCCGCAGTTCGCCACGGCTCTGGTGGCCGGTCGCGTGGAACCGCTGTTCGGTCTGGAGGAGGCGGGGTACTCCTTCGCCCGCGGACGGTGGCAGCAGTGGCCAGATGATCACGCCGGTCCGGTACGCGAGTTCCTGCATGCCTGGTGGGCGGCGAGTCTCACCGATCCGGATGCGGCCGTCCCCGCGTATCAGGTCTTCGCGATGTGTGCCGAGGCGTCCGGGACCGTTGCACCGTGGCTCGCAGCCTGGGCGGAGCACACCGAGGACCTCAGCGACCGGCGTCTGGCCGAGGCGGCCGCCCAGTGGGAGTACGACCTCTTGGGGGACAGCCTGCCGTGGTACGTCGGCTGGTACGAGCATGACGAGGAGAAGCTGCGCGCCGACCTCGTCACCTGGCTCCTCGGCCATGGGGCGACGCGGCTCCGGGAGTCGGGCGCATCGGAGGATCTGCGGCACCGGATACGGTTGCTCGGCCTCACCGACGAGGACCGCTGGACCGATCCGTACTGGCCCGGTCACCGCTACTAGCGACAACGGGTTCCGGAGTCAGCGGGTGACCAACTCCCGGCTCAGGACGTGCTCGACCAGGGAGATCAGGACTTCCTTGCCGGACTCCCTCTCGCGTACGTCGCAGAGCAGCACGGGTGTGTCCGGGTTCAGGTCGAGCGCGCGGGCCACCGCCTCGGGGGAGTGGCTGCGGATCCCGTCGTAACAGTTCACCGCGACGATGAACGGGATGCCGCGGCTCTCGAAGTAGTCCACGGCGGGAAAGCAGTCCGCGAGCCGGCGCGTGTCGGCGAGGACGACCGCACCGAGACAGCCCGTGGCCAACTCGTCCCACACGAACCAGAAACGGTCCTGGCCGGGCGTGCCGAACAGGTACAGGGCGAGGTCGTCGCGCAGGGTGATGCGGCCGAAGTCCATGGCGACCGTGGTCGTGGACTTGGTCGCCACCCCCTGGAGACTGTCCACCGGGCGCGAGGCCTCGGTCAGGGGTTCCTCGGTGCGCAGCGGGCGGATCTCACTGACCGACTCCACCAGGGTGGTCTTGCCGACGCCGAAGCCGCCGGCGATCAGGAGCTTGAGCGCGGTGAAGTCGGCGGGCGCCGATTGCCGCGTGCGGTCAGAGTGCGCGGAGACCATTGATCACTTCTCGCAGGAGGTGGGCGGGAGGATGTTCTGTCCCGGAGGTGGCGGTGGCGGTGGACTCGGGCGGGGTGATGTGGATCAGGCCCTGCGCCGTGAGGTCGCCGAGCAGGACCCGCACGACACCCAGGGGCAGCCCCGAGTCCGAGGCGAGGTCCGCGACGGGAGTCGGGCCGTGGGCGCTCAGGGCCAACAGCGCGCGCTGCTCGGGCGGGAGCGGACCGCGCGGGGTGCCGGCGGTGGGCCGGACGATCGCCATCAGGTCGACGCGCTCGGCGCCGTTGTCCGTGCGGGCGCGCCCGGCGGTCATGGCGTAGAGGCGCACCAGGGGTCCGGCCTCGGCGTCGTAGCGGTCGGTCCAGGCCTCGGCGGAGCGCTCGCCCGATCCGCCCGGGCGGCGGTTGGGGGGCCGGTCCGTCATGAGGCCTCGCCGTCCGGCGTCGGGGTGTCGTCCGACCGCAGGGGCACGGCGAGGTGTTCGCGCACCCGGTCGACCAGCAGGGCCATCTCGTAGGCGACCAGGCCGATGTCGGCGTGGCCGTCGGTGAACACGGCGATGCAGGAGCCGTCTCCGGCGGCGACCACGAAGAGGAAGCCGCCCTGCAGCTCGACCATGGTCTGGACGACGCCGCCCGCCTCGAAGTGCCGGCCCGCCCCCTTGGCGAGGGAGTGGAAGCCGGAGGCGATGGCGGCGAAGCGCTCGGACTCGTCGCGGCCCATCGCCTGCGAGGCCCCGACGCACAAGCCGTCGGTGGAGAGCATCACCGCGTGCCGCACCTCGGCGACGCGGTCGACGAGGTCGTCCAGAAGCCAGTCGATGCCGCCCGTGCCGTAATCGTCGTGCTGCTGGCCCACGGTGGTGACGGAGTAGGTCGGCGTCATCGGTCTTGGGACCCTTCGTCGTTCGTGTGGTGGTGGGACTCGTGGCCGGGGGCGGCGGGGCCGGTCGGGTCGTCGCGGGTGGCCGAGGCGCGGCGCCGGCCGGAGCGCAGCGACGCCATCGTGGCGCGGGCGGCTTCCGGTGAGCGCAGGCGCGGGCCTGGGGCGGGGTCCTGGCTCGCGTCCTGGTCCTGTCGCAGTTCGGGCGCGAGGCTGGCCTGGCGTACCCGGCGTGGCAGTTGGTCCTCATCGTCCGGCGCCTGGGTGCGCCGGGTGGTGAGGGCGGGTGGGGTTTCGGGCTGCTGGGGTGCGGCATGCCGGGCGCGGGCGGGCAGTTGGCGGGGTGCCGGGGCGCCGTGCGACGGTGCGGAATTCGGTGTGGGTGCGGCGGACGGCGGTTGGTTGCGTTCGCGCTGGGCGGGGATGCGGGTCAGGGCGGGTACGGGGCCGGGTTCCTCCGCCCGCGGTGGCTGGGGAAGGGGACGCAGGCCCGGGTGCGGGGCCTCCAGGAGGTGCTGTGGGAGGAAGATGAGGGCGGTGATGCCGCCGTAGACCGAGCGGCGCAGCGTCACCTCGATGTGCTGGCGTTGGGCGAGACGGTTGACCACGAACAGGCCCAGCTGGCGCGAGTCGAGCAGGTCGACGTCCGCGGCCTGGATCTTCTCGTTGGCGGCGGCGAGTGCCTCGTCGCCCATGCCGAGGCCGCGGTCCTCGATCTCCAGGACGCAGCCCGCACCCACCTCCTCGGCGCGCACCAGCACGGGGGTGTGCGGCGGCGAGTACGCGGCGGCGTTCTCGGTGAGCTCGGCGACGAGGTGGACGAGGTCGGCGACCGCCGTGCCCGCCAGACGCAGGTCGGGGATGTCGTCGAGGTGGACCCGCTCGATGTCCTCGGTCTCCGCGATGCCCGCGCGCACGGCGTCGATCAACGGGACCGGGGTGCGCCAGGCACGGCCGGGCGCGGAGCCGGAGAGGATCAGCAGGGACTCGGCGTGGCGGCGCATCCGCGTCGTCAGGTGGTCCAGGCGGAAGAGGTCCTCCAGGTCCGTGGGGTCGTCGGTGCGGCGCTCCATGGTGTCCAGGAGTTCCAGCTGCCGGTGCAGCAGCAGTTGGCTGCGCCGGGCGAGGCTGACGTACACGCCGGAGATTCCCGTCAGCACGGCGGCGCGGCCCGCGACGGCGCGCAGGGCGGCGCGCTGCACCGTGGTCAGTGCCGCGCCGACCTGGCCGACTTCGTCCCGGACCGGGTCGCGGGAGAGCGGTGCTTCCTTCTCCAGGTCGAGGGTGTCGCCGCCGTGGATGCGGCGGATGGCGGCCGGGAGCCGGTGGGCGGCGAGTTCCAGCGCGGAGTTGCGCAGGCCGGTCAGGTCGGCGACCAGGCCGCGTCCGATGCGTACGGAGAGCACGAGCGCGAGGAGCACACCGAACAGGCCAAGGAGCACGGCGAGGCCCGAACTGCCCAGGTTCGACAGGGAGTACGGCTCGGCGTCGACGCCCGTGTCGATCGCGCCCTGCTCGGCGGTGGCGAGCCCGGCCAGGGTAGGACCGGCGATCGCGCGCCAGTGCGCTTCGGTCACCGCGGTGGCCGCGGCGGAAGGGCCGGCGGCGGCGATGTCGTCCTGGGCGGCGGCCAGCTCGGAGGCGGCGGGGGAGTCGAGCACTTCGCGATAGGCGGTGGCGTCCTCGGCCCGCAGGTCGGACAGCGCCGCGTCCGCGAAGGCACGCTGCTCGGCGACGTCGCCGACGAACGCACGGTAGTGGGCCGCGGACATGGTCCCGCTCGCCCGCGCTGCGCCGAGCACGGCGTCCTGGCGGCTCAACGCCTCGCGTGAACGGGCCAGTTCGAGCACCGTGCGGGTGGTGGAGGCGCGGTCGGGCTGGTCAGCGCCCGCGAGCTTGGAGCGGACGGCGAAGGCCCGGTCGACGGCCGTGCCGTAGTCGGAAAGGACGGCGGAGGCGCCGCGGGTGCTCTGTCGCCGCTCGTCGAGTGAGTCGGCACTCGTGAGCAAGGAGCGCACTCGGCCGGCAACGCGGTGTCGAGGGCGGCGAGGTCGGTGCTGCTGGAGTGGACGCCCGCGCGCAGCGCCGTGATGGTCTTGTCCGTGCGGGTCTGCGCTGCGTCGAACGCGTCGCGGGCGGCGTTGCCGGGCGTGGCCTGGTACTTGAGGGCCGCGGCCCGCTCGTCCTGCACCGCGGAGGTGTAGTGGGCGACCGGCCGCACCAGGGTCGCGTTGACCTGGCGCAGCTGCTCGGCGGCCGAGACCTGGGACGCGGTGGTGACGGCCGCGTGTCCCCACAGCGCCATCAGCGAGAGGACCGGCACGGTCAGCAGGGTGACGACCTTGGCGCGGATCGATTTGGGGCGCCAGCGTTCGGGCACCAGAGGGCGTGCGGGCATGACGAAGGGGCTCCTTGGCGGTGCAGGAGTGTGGGGGCGCGCGCGGTGCGTCGGCCCGGGGAGTGCGCGGCGCCGTCGGGCGTGAGGTGACGGCGTGCCGCGGTGGGGGAAGAGGCGGGCGCGGGCCGAGGCGGCCCGGCTGCGGTCAGGCGACGGGGAGTTCGACCTCGTGCAGCGGGCGGGCCGCGGCCTCGCTCTGGGCGCGCTCACGCGCCGTGGGGGACAGCGCGACGAACGCGCAGGTCAAGAAGAGGAAGGAGCCGAGCACCACGGCGAGCGGCAGGATGAAGGCGGTGGCGCTCGCTCCCTGCAGGGGCGTGGTGCCGGCGTGTACGTCCACGGTGACGGCGGCCATGCCGGTGTAGTGCATGCTGCTCACCGCCAGGCCCATCACGAGCGAGGCGACGGCTGCGACGGCAGGCCCCCGCACGGACAGCGCGGCCCACAGCGCGGCGGAGGCGGCGGCGATCGCGATGAGCACGGAGGCCGCGACGAGCGCGGGGTCGTACGAGAGGGAGCCGTTGAGTTGAGCGGCCGCCATGCCGATGTAGTGCATCGCGGCGACGCCAAGTCCCGTACCGATGCCGCCCAGTGCGATGGAACGCGGCCGGGACTTCCCATAGCCGGCGGTGAAGACGCCCGCGCCGACGACGGCGATGGCGACCAGCAGGCTGAGCAGCGTCAGCGGGATGTCGTAGCGGATCGCGGTGCCTTCGACGGTGTAGCCGAGCATCGCGATGAAGTGCATGGTCCAGATGCCGGCACCGATCGCGACGGAGGCACTGATCAGCCAGTTCCGTTTGGACCGCCCCCCGGCTGCCAGAGCGCGCACGGTGCAGCGCAGACCCAGCGCGGCACCGACGACGGCCATGGCGTACGACAGGACCGGAGTGGCCCAGCCTCCTGCCATGTGGTGCATGTGACCCACGGGATTCCTCTCACTTTGCTGTGTCGGCCCCCCGGCGATCCGGGACGCTAGCACGCAGTGGATCTCTGGACCGGAGGCGCGAAATCCGCTCGATGTGACGGTTACCGAGCGGTAAAGCCCGAGTTCACGGGCCGCATGCCCATGGATCCCTCACCGCCCGCACACAGAGGTGCGACTCTTGTCACGCCGCGTATCGAACCGCTCGTGACACCGGGGGCGAGGCTCCCAGTTCCGGACATGCGGGACATGGTGGTGCAGGTTCCGCTCCTCTGAAGGTGTGGGCCGGGACTGTGTGGCGCTGGGTTAGTCACCCGGGGGAAGGGAAATAGGTGGGGCACACGAGCGCCGCCCAAGCGAGGAGCCCCACTGACGAATTCAAGCCGCCTGCGTGAAGGTCAGGGCGATTACGGCCCGGGCCGGAGCGTGTTGCCGATGCGGCGCCCGGAGTCGCGTGGCACGGTAACCAGCCCGGCCACGGAGGCCAGGTGCCTGTCATCAGCCTCACCCGGCCCTTACGGGCCGCCCAACAACTTACGGAGCCGCCATGTCCACCTTCGTGATCACTGTCCCCGGCACCTTCCTCACCGACATCGATGAGGCGGCCCGCACGGCGCTGAAGCGAGGGCTGGCTTCTCGTCACACAGAGGTGAGTGAGGAGGAGGGCCTCGATCTGCTCACGCTGAATGAGGGCGGTCGGTTCTCGGTCCGTCTCGAAGTGAAGGCCGCGGACCGCTACGAGGCGGAGCTGGAGGCTTCGAGGCTTGTCACCACGGCTTTGGAGGAAGCGGGCATCAACGTCGCGGATGCTCCGCTCGGTCCGCCGGCTGTCACCGGCATCGACAGCGATCTCTGACGCGGCTTCCGCCGCAGAGACGGCAGTCAAGACCAACCGAATCAACCGAACCGACGAGGAGGGGCCCAAGGCAGAGGCCCCTCCTCGCGCGTGGGAGCTGCCGCCCCTCTAAGAGAGCCGCCCCTCCAAGAGAGCGGAAGCAGGCTCGCGGCCCGCTTGCACCGACCCGGAGTTGTCGAGTTTCCGGCACGAACTGCCCCCGGCCGTCGGCCTTTCACGGGTGATGACCCCATCGCGTGACAAGCCCCGGACGCCCTGACGCAATGATCCTTTAAGAAGCCGCCCAAGCGGCTGAATCTGCTGCTCAGAGGCGTTGACACGCCCCAATGCACTGTCGCCACAGGCCCGTACGCCCTACCTATGAGGGTGCGGGCCGCCGACTTGGGCTGTCACGAAGCATCGACCTGTCTTCGTGGTGGACAGCGTGCCAGTGGTCGACCGCTTCCCCAGTTTTTGGCGATGAAGGACGGATTTCCCATGCATGCACAACCCGGCCTCCAGTCGACCGCAACGGGCCAGGACGAGCCGATTGCGATCGTCGGAGCTGCTTGCCGGTTCCCGGGTGAGGCTCGTTCTCTTTCCTCGCTGTGGCGGTTGCTGATGGCGCGCCGGGAAACGGCGCGCGAGGTGCCCGCCGAGCGCTGGGAGCAGGCGGAGTTGGCGGGCCTGCCCGCCGAGGTGGCGGCCCGGCTGCGGTACGGCTGCTTCCTGGACGATGACGTCTACGCCTACGAGCCCGAGTTCTTCGGGATCAACGCGCAGGAAGCGCCCTGGGTGGACCCGGAGCACCGGTTGCTGTCCGAGGTCGCGTGGGAAGCCATCGAGCACAGCGGAATCCCGGCCCAGCGGCTGTCGGGCACCCCGACGGGCATGTTCTTCGGCATCTACCAGAAGGACTACATGCTGCGTGTGCAGCGGCCGTTGGAAGAGGTCAACGCCTACGCCATGTACACCGGATTCGACAGCATCGGCCCCGGCCGGGTCGGGTTCATGCTGGACCTCAAAGGCCCGCAGGTCGTCATGGAGAGTGCCTGCGCCTCTGGCTTGGTCGCCGTACACACCGCATGCCAGAGCCTGCGGGCCGGCGAATCGGACGTCGCCCTGGCCGGCGCCGCGATGTTGACCCTGGGCCCGGAGGGCGTCATCGCCCCGGCCCTGTGGGGTGTGTTCTCGCCCACCGGCCGCTGCCACGCCTTCGGCGCGGGCGCCGACGGCTATGTCCGCGGAGAGGGCTGCGGTGTGGTCGTACTCAAGCGCCTGTCGGACGCGGTACGGGCGGGGGACCGGGTACTGGCGGTGGTGCGTGGCACCGCGGTCAACCAGAACGGCCGGGGCACCCGGCTCAGCGCGCCCTCCGAACCCGCTCAGATCGATCTCTACCGCCTGGCCTTGGAGCGCGCGGGCGTCGATGCCGGTGATGTCGGGATGGTGGAGGCGCACGGGCCGGGCACGGCGGTGGGCGATCCCATCGAGTTCTCCGCGGTGGCCGCGGTCTACGGCAAGGGCCGCGACAAGTGCGCCCTGGGATCGGTGAAGACGAACATCGGTCACACCGAGCCGGTCTCGGGGGTGGCGGGCCTGCTGAAGGCCATCGCTTCCCTGCGGCACGGCATGGTCCCGGCCAGCCTGCACTTCAACGGCTGGAACCCGCAGATCGACCCCAGCGGCACTCGGCTCTTCGTGCCCACCGACACGACGGATTGGCCGGTACGGGAAGGCACCCGGCTGGCTGCGGTCTCCTCCTTCGGTATCAGCGGAACCAACGCCCATGTCGTACTGGAGCAGCCTCCTGCCGCTTCCGGGCCTCGGCGTACGTCCCGCCCCACGGCGCCCGGCGCCTCCGGATCGGCTCACGACGACAATGCGCCGCTCCTGTTTCCGCTGTCCGCCGGCACGCCCGTGGCCCTGCGGTCCGTGGCCGGTCGTCTGGCGAAGTGGCTGAGCGGCGAGGGGGCACAGGTCGCGCTCGGCGACGTGGCCCACACGCTGGCCACGCGTCGCTCGCCCTCCCGTGAACGCGGCGCGGTGGTCGCCGCCGACCGGCCGGAGCTGGTGGCCCGGCTGACCGAGCTTGCCGCGGGAACAGCGCCCGCTACGGGAACGGCGACCGGCAGGGCGGTGCCGGACGCCGGGCGTGGCGTGGTGTGGGTCTTCTCGGGGCACGGCTCGCAGTGGGCCGGCATGTGCCAGCAACTCCTGGACCACGAACCGGAGTTCACCCGGGTCATCGACGAACTCGAACCGCTCGTGGCGGAGGAGTCCGGCTTCTCGCTGCGGGAGACGTTGGGCCGGCCCGAGGTGGTGACCGGGTTCGACCGGGTGCAGCCGGTGATCTTCGCCATCCAGTTGGGTCTGGCGGCGATGTGGCGCTCCCGCGGAGTCGAACCGGCAGCGGTGATCGGCCACTCCATGGGAGAGGTCGCCGCCGCCGTGGCCTCGGGCGCGCTGAGCGTGCGGAACGGCGTACGCGTCATCTGCCGTCGCTCCCGCCTGATCCTGCGCGCCGCCGGGCAAGGACTGATGGCCTCGGTCGCACTGAGCCGCACCGACGTCGAACGGCTGCTGGCGGAAGGGGAGGTGCGCGGGGTGAGTGTCGCGGTCGTCGCCTCTCCGGAGAACACGGTGATCGGCGGGGACGCCGACCGTATTCGCAGCCTCGCCGAGGAGTGGGACGCCCGCGGTGTGGGCATCCGGGTCGTCGAGGTGGACGTCGCCTCGCACACCTCCCACATGGACCCCATCCTGCCCGACCTCGCCGAAGCGCTCGCCGAGGTCACCGGCAGCACGCCGGGAGCCGCCTTCTACAGCACCGTCACCGACGACCCGCGCGAGCGCGCCGCGTTCGACGCCTCCTACTGGTCGGACAACCTCCGCGCAGTGGTGCGCTTCGCCGACGCGGTCCAGGCAGCCGCCGAGGACGGACACCGGCTGTTCGTGGAGATCGGCCCGCACCCCGTTCTGGCCAGCCCCGTGCAGGCCACTCTCAACGCCCACGGACACACCGACACCGCCGTCGTGCCCTCCCTGCTGCGCGACACCGACGACATGCTGGCCTTCCACACCAACGTGGCGGCACTGCACTGCGCGGGACACCCGCTGGACCTGGCCGACCGCTACGGCGACGGTGCGCTGGCCGACGTACCGCCGATCACCTGGGAACGCACCCGCTACATCGTCGACCCTTCCCCGCTGCGGCAGTCGGCCGGAGCCCACTGCGCCCCGGCCTCGCATCCGCTCACCGGGCCGCACACCGCGGACCCCGACGGTGAGGGACGCCACCTGTGGCAGACACGCATCACCCCCGGCACGCTGCCCTGGCTTGACGCGCACCGTGTCAATGACGTGGCCGTGGTACCCGGCGCCGCCCTGTGCGAGATGGCTCTCGCCGCCGCCACCGACCTGTACGCCGCCGGGCCACAGCGCCTGCGCGTCACCGGCATCGACTTGCAGCGGCTGCTGCTGCCGACGGCCGACGGCACCTCCATCACCGCCACCGCGGAAGAGGCCGGTCCGGACACGGCACACTGGCGGGTGGTCAGCACCGCTGCCGACGGAACCCGCGTCCAGCACGCCCGGGCAACTCTGCACCGCGCGCCCGAAGACACACCTGCCCCGCAAGGCTGCGACCCGCAGCAGTTGCTCGCGGAGTTCCCGCAGGCGTTGGACCCGGCGGACGTCTACCGGCAGATGCGCGAAGAGCGCGGAGTGCACCACGGCCCGCCGTTCCTCGGCCTGCAGGCCTTGTACGCGGACGGCACCCCGGTCGACCGTGCGGGCGCACGCCTCCTCGCCCGGATCGGGGTGCCCGACGAGGGCCGGGCGGGGGCCCAGGCTCTGCACTGGCACCCCGTGGCCCTGGACACGTGTCTGCAAGCCGTCGCGGGCGCCGTCCTGCGCTCCGGCGCCGTACCCGCCGGAGGGATCCTGCCCAGCGGCATCGAGACACTTCGCCTGTACGGCGGGACAGCGCCGCTCAGCGGATACTGCCAGGTCACGCTGCAACTGGTGGAAGAGGCACGGTACGTGGCGGACTTCCGGCTGTGGGCCGACGACGGGGCCGTGGTGGCGGACGCCACCGGTGTGGAGTTCCGGCACGTGCCTGCCGAGAGCGCCGAGGAACGCTTCGCCCACCGTCTGCTGCGCACGAGCTGGGAGGTGAGTGAGCGGGCCGCGGCGAGCGCGGCGCCCGGCACCTGGACGCTCCTTGCGGAAACCGGACGCGAGTCGTATGCGACCGCCCTCGGTGCGGCTCTGCGGCAGCAGGGCGCCGTCGTAGCCATCCAGACACTCGACGACGGCGACACGTCGCCGGCGGACACCGCCCAGCTGGTGCCCGGCGAATCCGCCGAACAGACAGCTCAGGCAGTGGTGTACCTGCCGGCCGCCGACACCGGACCCGACGACGCGTCCCCCGACCTTCTGGCGCGACGCCAGGTCGCCCGCCTCGTCGAACTGGCCCGCACTCTGGCGCAGCCCACGGCCACCGAGGCGCCGCGCCTGTGGACCGTCACCACCACCGCACAGCAGGTCATGCCACAGGATCTGCCGGAGCTGGGCCAGGCCGGTCTGCGCGGACTCACCAGGGTCCTGAGCTATGAGCACCCCGAACTGCGCCCCAGCGTCCTGGACATCGACACCGGCACCCCCGTCATGGAAGTGGCCGCGGAACTGCTGTCCTGCCCCGACGAGCAGGACGAGGTCGCCTACCGGCACGGCACCCGACACCTGGCGCGCCTGCGCACCGCCCCGCTGGACGAACACGAGCGCCGGCACACCACCGTCGACCGCGCACGCGATCGGGTGGCCCTGCACCTGACGCGCCCCGGCGACCTGGACTCCTTCGAGTTCGTCGCCCAGACCCGCCGCCGTCCCGGCCCGGGCGAGGTCGAGATCCGCATCGAGGCCACCAGCGTCAACTTCATCAACGTGCTCCAGGCGATGGGTGTCTACCAGCAATTCAGCGCCGGTGAGGAGGCGGTGGACGTCAGCGCGTTCGACGGTGCGGGCATCGTCACCGGCCTCGGGGAAGGGGTTCACGAGGTGCGGGTGGGCGACCGTGTGGCCGCCATGTTCGTGGACGGGGCCCAGGCGGGGGTCATGTCGTCCTTCGCGATCGTCCCCGCCGGATGCCTCCTGCCGGTGCCGGAGGAGATGAGCACACCGGATGCCGCCGCTCTGCCGTGCGCCTACCTGACCGCCTGGTACGCGCTGCGACACCTGGCACGGTTGCGGAAGGGGGAGAAGGTGCTCATCCACTCGGCGAGCGGCGGCACCGGTCTCGCCGCGCTGAATCTCGCCCGCGCCTGCGGAGCGGAGGCTTTCGTCACCGCGGGAAGCGAGGCCAAAAGGGCTTACCTGCGCGGCCTTGGCGTCGAGCACGTCATGGACTCCCGCACCCTGGACTTCGCCGACCAGGTGCGTGAGCTCACCGGGGGCCGAGGCGTCGACGTCGTGCTCAACTCCCTCACGGGCCCGGCGCAGTCCGCCGGTCTCGACCTGCTTGCGCACCGGGGCCGCTTCATCGAACTCGGCAAGCGCGACATCTACGCCAACACCCGCCTGGGTCTGCTGCCCTTCCGCCGCAACGTCACCTTCACCGGCGTCGACGTGCTGATGATGATGCAGCAGGACCCGCAGCTGCTCGCCGTGGGCTACCGCGAACTCGCCGGCATGCTCGCCGAAGGGACCCTGCCGCCGCTGCCCGTCACCGCATACCCCGTCGCGGAGGCGTCCTCGGCCTTCCACACCATGGCCGCCGCCCGGCACACCGGCAAACTCGTCCTCACCTGGCCTGCCACGGGCACCGACACCCTGCCCACGCGCCCCGAAGACGTCCCTGTCGTCAGGCCCGACGCCAGCTACCTCATCACCGGCGGACTCGGCGGACTGGGCCTGCTGGTCGCCCGGTGGCTGGCCGAACGTGGCGCCGCCGCCGTCGTGCTCACCTCCCGCAGCGCCCCCACCGCGGCCACCGATACCGCGCTCGCCGCCCTCACCGAGGAATTCGGCACCCGCTTCGAGGTCGTACGGGGAGACCTGGCCGAGCCGGGCGTCGCCGACACCCTCGTACGAACCGCCCAGGACTCCGGCCACCCCCTGCGCGGCATCCTCCACGCCGCGGCGGTCGTGGAGGACGCCACCGTCGCCAACCTCTCCGCGTCCCTGCTGGAGAAGGTCTGGCACCCCAAGGCGACGGGGGCATGGTGCCTCCACCAAGCCGTGGACGGAGAGGACTTGGACTGGTGGGTCAGCTTCTCCTCCGCCGCCTCTCTCCTGGGCAACCCCGGGCAGGGTGCCTACGCGGCTGCCAACGCCTGGCTGGACGAGTTCACTTCCTGGCGCCGCAAGCAGGGCCTGCCGGCCACCTGCGTCAACTGGGGGCCCTGGGCGCAGGTCGGGCGAGGCGCCGTCATGGAGGACCGCGGCTACGCCATGATCGAGCCCGCGGAGGGCATCGCAGCGCTGGAGCGCATCCTCGCCCACGACCGCGAACGCACCGCCTACACCCCCATCGACCTGGGCCGCTGGCTGGAGTCCTACCCGGCGACCGGACGTACCGCCTTCTTCGCGGAGATGGCCGAGCCGGTGGCGGGCGCGGACCCCACCGGCACGCGCAGCGCTCTCCTGCAAGCCCTGCGGGAGACGGACAATCCTCAGCAGCGTCAGCAGATGCTGCAACCCGAGGTCGTCGGCCACATCGCCGCGGTGCTGCGCCTGGGCGCCGACCGGCTGGACGCCAACACGTCCCTGGTGTCGCTCGGCCTGGACTCACTCATGGCCATCGCGCTGCGCAACCGCCTCCAGCGTGAACTGGCCCTGGACATCCCCACCACAGTGATGTGGACCCACCCGACAGCCTTCGCTCTCACTCGCTACCTGCTGGCCCGACTGCACCCCGAGCAGCACCAGAACGAGGACGAGACCCGCGGCGAGACGGGCCCACCGGTCACCGTATCGGCCTCCCCGTCCGACGTCGCGCGCTGACGTCACACACCCACCCCCCGCCGCGCTCCGACCGCTAGGTGACCCGCATGCCCCCTTCCCCTTCCATCCCTACTCCCACCCCCGCGCCCGGCAGTTGGGACGTGATCGTCGTCGGCGCGGGGCCTGCGGGCGCGACCGCCGCCCGCGTCGCCGCCGAGCACGGCTGTGAGACGCTGCTGCTGGAGCGCGCGACCATCCCGCGGTACAAGACCTGCGGCGGCGGCCTCATCGGCGCCTCCCTCGCGGCGCTGCCCCCCGGCCTCCCCCTGAACATCTATGACACCGCGGGCCAGTTCACCTTCTCCCTCAACGGCACCAAGGAGCGCACCCTCACCTGCGCCTCCCCGACCTGCGCCATGGTCTACCGCAGCGAACTGGACGCCGCTCTGACCGAGGCGGCCGCCGCGGCAGGCGCCAAGGTCCAGGACGGCACCGCGCTGACGACCCTGGAGCAACAGGACGACGCCACCGTGACGGTCAAGACCAACCGCGGCGACACTTTCCACGCCCGGGTGGTCGTGGGCGCAGACGGCAGCGCCAGCAGGGTCGCCCGGTACGTGGGGGTGGAGTGCGCCCAGGTCGACCTTGCCCTGGAGGTCGAGGTGCCGGTCGACCAGGGAACGGCGGAGCGGTGGCGAGGCCGCGCCCTGATGGAGTGGGGCCCCCTGCCGGGTTCGTTCGGATGGGTCTTCCCCAAGGGAGACGTCTGCACCGCGGGCGTGGTGGCCGCCCGCGGCAACCCCGCCGCCCTGCGCTCCTACAAGGAGGACTTCCTCACCCGGCACGGCCTGGTGGGCCCCCGCCCCCTGCACGACACCGGACACCTCACCCGCTGCCGCCGCCCCGACTCCCCGCTGGCCCGCGGGCGGGTACTGGTCGCCGGTGACGCCGCGGCCCTTGTCGACCACTGGTCGCGCGAGGGCATCTCCTACGCCCTGCGTTCAGGAAACCTCGCGGGCCAGGCGGCGACCCGCCTGGTTGCCGCGGCAGGGCAGGAGGCGGCCAGTGCCGCCGACGATTACGCACGACAGATCAATGACGTGCTGGGCGCCGAAATGAGGGCCAGCAGCACGCTGATGGGCCTCTTCACCCGCAGCCCCGGGCTTGTCCACACGGCGCTGACCTGGCTGCCCCCGGCGTGGCGGCGCCTGGACGCCTACGTCTCGGGCCGCACCAGCGTCGCCGGGATCATGACCACTCCCTTCGCCCGCACGGCCACCGCCCTGGCCACCCGGATTGCCCCTGAACCCGCGAAGGCTCTCGCGGAGAGATGACGGATCGAAATTGGGTGGGAGTGCGTCTGTGGCCTGTGTTCCGATACCGGAGTGAACAAAACGAACTTCAGACCCGCTGACGAGAAGCCGGGCCGCCGGGTCCGCCGGGTCCGCCGGAGAACCGATGGGGACATCGAGGCGTGCGCGGAGGTCCTCGAGCAAGTCCACCATCATGACGGCTACCCGGTGAACTGGCCCGAGCAGCCCGGCGATTGGCTGTCGAACGCTTCTTTGCTGGGGGCTTGGGTCGCCGACCTCGACGGCCGTCTCGTCGGCCATGTCAGCTTGTCCCGCAGTGGCGAAGGCGATGTGGCCCCCGGATTGTGGAACGAGCGAACCGGGACGCGGAGGGACGCGACCGCTGTGGTCAGCCGGCTGTTCGTCGCCCCGCAGGCGAGGGGGCACGGGATCGGCGCACTGCTGCTCGGCCAAGCCATGGAGGAGGCGCGACGAAGGGGTCTTCATCCGGTGCTCGACGTCGTGGCTTCCGACATCGCTGCGGCGGCTCTCTACGAGCGCCTTGGCTGGGAACGCCTGGCCACGGTGGAGCAGCGGTGGAGCCCGCACCAGACCGTGACCGTCCACTGCTACGCAGCCTCATCGTGATGCGACTGGGCGCGCGGTAACTTGTTGCTCGCCACCACGAGGACGGCGTCCGCGCAGGTCGCGGCAGCTAGCCTGCGGATGGAGATGCCGCACGCCAGTCGCCGTACAGGTGTGGCAACCGACGACGAGGAGCTGAGCCATGACGACCACCGCCCGTGCCACCCTGCAGCACGAAGACGAGCAGGTACGGGTCACCCGCTGGGATTTCGAGCCCCAGGAAAGCACGGGTCGCCATGTGCATGAGTACGACTACGTCGTGGTGCCCGTCACCGATGGTCGCACCAACGTGATCACTCCCGACGGCGCCGTCACCTCCTCGCGACTGCAAGCGGGCCAGTCCTACGCACGCCCGGCCGGCGGCGAACACGAGGTCGTCAACGCCGGCGACGCGCCCCTGGCCTTCGTCGAGATCGAAATGAAGTAGCCCCCGAAGTCAACGAACGTCGGTCAGGCGCCTGGCCGGCCCCGACGGATCACGGTGCGGCGATGGTCGGCACTCAGACTCTGACCGGCGCCTGCGCCTGCGCCTGCGCGGAGGCAGAGGCCGAGGCGGCCGCCCAGGTCGAGATCCACTGTGGTGAGAACCTCAGGTGGCTACCGGCCGCTCGCGCAGCAACAGCCCCCCGGTCACGGCGACCGCGGCCGCGGTCAGCCCGTGGACACCGTACGCGGTTGCGGCTTGGCCCCCTTCGTTCAACACCAGCACCATGTCGCAGCAAGCGGGCGCCGGTGCGGCGGCTCGACGGCGCGCTCGGCGCCGGCCAGGTCAGGGGCAGATGATGTAGCGGCCGCGGAAGCCGCCCTCGGCGGTGGCCCGGTGGGCGTCGGCGGCCTGGTCCAGGGGGACGACCGCGTGCACCCGGGTGGGCAGTTCGCCCGTGGCGGCGCGGGTGAGGAGGTCGGCGATGCGGCCGTGGTCGGAGGTGGTGAGCAGGGAGGCGACCGCGATGCCGCGCTCGCTGGAGGGGCCGAGGCCGGGCCGCAGACCGACATAGGCGCCGCCGTCGCGGACCAGCCCGAGAGCCTGGTCATTGAGTTCCGCGGCGTCGACGACCGCGTCCCATGCCGGCTCCGCGTGCGTGGTGAAGTCGGCGCCGAGGTCGCGGACGAACTTCTCGTCGCCGGTGCGCGCGAGTCCGGTCACCTGCCAGCCGCGGTCCCGGGCGAGTACGGTGACGTTCGCTCCGACCGCCCCCGCGGCGCCGGTCACCAGGAGCCGGGCGGCCCCGGCAGGTGCGTCGCCGAGCAGGTCGACGATCTGCGCGGCGGCCAGTCCGTTGAGGGGGACCGTGGCCGCGGCCAGCAGGTCAAGGCCGTCGGGGACCGGGGCGACGTCGGCAGCCGCGACAACGATCTGCTCGGCATAGGTGCCGTAGTCGCGGTCGAAACCGGCCACCAGGCCGGCCACCCGGGTGCCGGGAGCCAGGTCGACGCCCGGCCCGGCCGCGTCCACGACACCGGCGAACTCCCAGCCCAGGCCGGTGTGTTCGGGCTGCTGCACCAGCCCGATCGTGTGGAAGAAGCCCGCCGCGACGCCGAGGTCAGTGGGGTTGACCGTTGCCGCGGCGATGGCGACGCGGACCTGGCCGGGGCCGGGCTGGACGACGGGCACGTCGATGATCTCGATCGAGTCGGGGCCGTTCGGGACGCGGACGACGGCGGTGCGGAAAGTAGCAGCACTCATGGCCTTGTTCCTTCGAGGTGGGGTGATTGCTTCCGGGCTCCATGCTGGTTTCGTTAACCTCGTCGCGGAAGCAGGCACTTGAAAGTGCGTAAGCCCCCATCGGGAGAGGAAGGAGCGATCCATGTCGACGCGGACGGCGGCTCAGCAGCGGGCCGAGGAGAAGACGAGCTACAACGCGTTCATGGCGGGCTGCCCAAGCCGCCAACTGCTCGAACGGATCTCCGACAAGTGGGTCGCGCTGATCCTCGCTGCGCTCGGCAGCGACGGCCCGCACCGTCCCGGGGTCGACCACGGAGACGGCCCCCGGCCGATGCGCTATTCCGAACTGTCCCGCCGACTCGCGGGCGCAAGCCAGAAGATGCTCACGCAGACCCTGCGCTCCTTGGAAGTCGACGGCATGGTCACCCGGACCGTCACGCCCACCGTGCCCGTCACCGTCACTTACGAGATCACTGACCTCGGTCTGTCCCTGAACCGGGTCATGCTCGGTCTCAAGGACTGGGCGGAAACACACATGACCGAAGTGCTCGCCCACCGCGAGGAACACCAGCGGGCCACAGGCGAGCAGAGCGAGCTTGCTGTGTGAACCTGCAGCCGGACGAACGCGGGCCGGGACGAGCGGATGAGCACCTGTGAGAGCTCGGGGCAAAGACGCACTCGCGTCTCCGTCCCGAGCTTGAGGCTCAGGGCGTACGGTCGCGCCTCACTTGGCGATGTGCGCTTCGATTCCGTCAAGAACGAAGGTGAGGCCGATCTGGAAGGTGCGGTCGGCGTCAAGGTGGGCGGCATCGCGTACCACCGTGGCCAGCGCGGGGAATTGGCCGGAGGCGAACGTCCGCTCCAGGTAGGGGCCGAGTGAGGCCTGCCACCGCTTCTCGTCCATCCCGGTGGCTCGCTCGGCGCGCCGCTCGGCGATCTCCCGCCGCACCGCGCCGATCACGTACGCGTCGACCGCGCTGACCACCGGCATGACGGCGTCCAGGTCGAAGCCGTCCAGCGCCGCGACCACGGCCTCGCCCCTGGCCAGCGCGTGCGGACCGAGCTGGGGTCGTCCGCCGAGCAGATCGGCGAGCCATTCGTGCTCGTGCGCGGCCTGGCGGGTGGTCTCGGCGAGAGAGCGCAGCACCTCCCGCCAGTCGTGTCCGACCGGCCGGATCTCGGCGTGAACCGCGTCGACCATCAGGTCGAGCAACTCGTCCTTGCCGGCGATGTAGCCGTACAGCCGCATCGGCCCGACTCCCAGCGCGGTGGCGACCTTGCGCAGCGACACGGACTCCAGGCCGTCCGCGTCGGCCAGTCGCATCGCCGCTCGCACGATCTGTTCTCGGCTCAGCGGGGCCGGCGTCGGTCGACCCGGCGGCTCGGGCCTCTCCCATACCAACATGCCGCTGACAGTACATGGCATCGAGCGATACGGTGTATCGACCAATACGGTGTATCGAAGTGAGGCGACCATGCATATAGCCATCGTTGGAGCCGGTCTCGGCGGCCTGGCTCTCGCCCGAGTGCTGCACGTGAACGGCATCGACGCTGTCGTGTACGAACGTGAGTCGTCACGCGACGCACGTGGTCAGGGCGGCATGCTCGACATCCACTCCGGCCAGCGGGCGTTGCGCGAGGCCGGTCTGATCGACCAGTTCTTCGCGATCGCCCGCGGCGCGGGACAGGACATGCGCCTTCTCGAGCCGGACGGCACCCTGCTGCTCCAGGAGGACACACCCGACGACGCCCCGCTCGACCGCCCCGAGGTCGACCGCGCCGATCTGCGCAACCTGCTGCTGGATTCCCTTCCCGACAACAGCGTGCGCTGGGGGCACACGTTCAAGACCGCCGAGAGCGGCCTGCTGCACTTCGCCGACGCCGACTCCGTCCCCTTCGACCTGTTGGTCGGCGCGGACGGAGCGCAGTCCCGGGTCCGCGCCCTGCTCACCGATGCCAGTCCGACGCACATCGGACAGAACATCATCGAGGTCGGCATCCCTGACATCGATCGCACGCACCCCGACCTCGCAGCGATGGTCGGGCGTGGCAACTACTGGGTGCTCGGCAAGGGGCTGTCCCTGGCGGCGCAGCGCAACGGCGACGGCCGTGTCCGGATCGGCCTCAGCTTCTACAACACCGCCGAGGACTGGATTGCCACCAACGGGATCCCGTTGGACGACCCGGCTGCCGCCCGGGCACGGCTGATCGACCTGCTCTCCGGCTGGAACCCGCGGTTCACCGAGCTGATCGCAGCCTGCGACGACGCCGTCGTAGCGCGGCCGATCACCACGCTTCCCGTCGGCCTGACCTGGCCGCCGAGGCCAGACGTCACGCTGGTCGGCGATGCCGCACACCTGATGCCGCCGGTGGGGGAGGGAGCCAACATGGCGCTGCTCGACGGCGCTCTGCTCGGTCTCGCGCTGGCCGCGCACCCGGACGACGTTCCTGCGGCTCTCACGAGGTACGAACACGAGATGTTCGAACGCACCAGCGCTGCCGCCCGGATGTCCGCGGAGATGCACGACCTGCTGACATCGCCGGACGCCGCCCAGAAAATGCTCGCGTTCTTCCAGCCTGGCTGACGGTCCGCACGGTCAGTCGCAGCAGGGGCGCCTCCCTGCGCGTCTCGCGTGCCCGTTCGCTGCGAGGGCCTGGCTACGTAAGGGCCTGGCGGAGGGTGTCGTGGCAGTCGATGACCGTTTCGACGCCGACGATGCTCAGCGTGCGCTTCACGGCGGCGTTCGGTGCGGCCAGGCGGAGCCATCCGCCGGCTTCGGTGAGGGTGTGGTGGGCGGCGAGGAGGATGTTGATGCCGCTGGAATCCATGAACGTGACCCGGCGCAGGTCGACGACGACGCGGGGGGTCTCCGCGTCAACCTCGTTCAGGGCCTGCTGCAGTATGGCGCCGCTGTGGTGGTCGATCTCTCCGGACAGGGACAGCACGCGGATTCCGTCGGTGGCTGTGGCCACGACCGACAACCCGCCCGAGGGTTGCGGGTCTTCGGTGCCGGTCATCTCCGTCTCAGTCATGTCGGCGATACTGGCACATGATCGCTGCCGCTGGAGCACTGGCCGGAGCAGGTGCGATCAGTGATGCAGCTCATTCTCGCGCTGAGGTGTCAGGTGCGTATCAGGGGGTAGGGGCGCTGGAGGTTTACACGTGGGGGAGTGAAGTGGCGTAATGGGATCAAGTCCTGAGGGTGACGAGGGTTCTCACTCGTCTGAGGACGCTCTGGAGACCATGGTGGCTCTGGAAGGGGACGGCTCGTGCATCGCCCGCGCCCGTGACCTGGCCGCCGACTTCTTGACCATGGTGCGGCGCGAGCACGGGGTGCCGGTGGCGGAACGTTGCATGGATCTCGCTCGCCTGGTGGTCAGCGAGCTGGTCACCAACGCACTGAAATATGCGCCGGGCCCGGTGCTGGTGCGGCTGCGCATCACCGGAGGCCTGGTGGCGGTGACGGTGTGGGACTCCGAGCCGGTTCTCCCCGTGGTGCGCGGCGTGGATGCCGGACGCATCGGTCAGCACGGCCTGGAGATCGTGCAGGCCATCGCCCATGACTTGTCGGTGCGGCGTGAGGTGGTCGGCAAGCGCATCACCGCCCGCGTCGCTTTGACGGAGAACCTGGCGGAGGTTGCCGCCAGTGCGCCCACGTAGAGGAAGCTGCCGGTCGGCTCGTCCACGTGTCCCACGGGGAGTGCCGGTAGGAGGACTCGGTAGACCTCAGGTTCCGTAAACGCGCCGAAGTCCGAACGGCACACGGCATCATGCAGGCATGATCACCATTCATCTGAAGTACGAGATCGACGCCGACAAGCTCGAGGACTTCGAGGAGTACGGTCGCCGCTGGGTCCGGCTCGTCCACCGTTTCGGCGGGACGCACCACGGCTACTTCTTGCCGAGTGAGGGCGACAGTGACATCGCCTATGCCCTCTTCTCCTTCCCCAGTCTGGCCGCGTACGAGCAGTACCGCACGGACAGCATGTCCGACCCGGAATGCCAGGAAGCGTTCCAGCTCGCTCGTGACACCCGCTGCATCAGGCGCTACGAGCGCCGCTTCCTGCGGCCGCTCGGCCTGTCCTAGACCGCCGGGAGGTGCGTGATGTGACCCGCTGCCGCGCCGCTGTGCGCAGTGCCTCGATGGCGGCCGCGGTCAACTGCTGCCCGTCTGGTTCCGGTTGCTCAGGGCGGCTGCGGGCCAGGTGAGCGTCAGGTGCGCAGGTCGAGCATGGCCGACATGGCGGCGACGACGGCCGGGGCGACCTGGTAGTACACCCACGTTCCGCGACGCTCGGAGGTCAGCAGGCCCGCATCCTTGAGCTTCTTCAGGTGGTGGGAGACGGTCGGCTGGGACACGCCGACATCGGAGATGTCGCACACGCAGGCCTCGCCGCCCGCGTGTGAGGCGACCTTGGAGAACAGCCGCAGTCGTACCGGATCCGCCAGCGCCTTGAACATCACGGCCATCTTCTCCGCGTCCGTCTGGGACAACTCCCCGGCGGTGATCGGCGGGCAGCACGGCACCACGGCCTCGGCGTCCAGCACCGGCAGTTCCACGACCTCTGACTTCGACATGCATCTATGTTGACACTTGTCGATGTGAGGGGCAAGTTCCCCTGCGTCGACAGAAATCGACGATGGCTCGCCGGCGACTAAGAGGCCGCCGATTGCGTGGAGTTGCCCCTGCCGGAGACCGGCGTCCGCGGCGGCGCGGGCCTCTCAGGCTGCTTCGGTGACGTCGGTCTGCTTCGGTGCGGTCGAGGCGTGCGTCGACGCGACGCTTGCTGTGGCGGTGTGGACGGCAGTGGCGGCCGCAGCGGTTGTGTGCGCAGCCTTCGGCCGGCCCGGCGGAGGGGTCTGTACGGCCGCGTCGCTGTCCAGCAGGGCGTCAGCGGTGCGCATGGCCGAGCGAATGTCGGTGGTGCCCGTCATGACGCACAGCGTGTATGCGTGGTTCTCGCGCTCCCGGGCCGTGTCGGGGGTGGGGTGACGCTCGTCGTTGATGACAGCGTCGGCGTATCGCGCCAGGGCCCGACGAAGATCGGCAGGCGTAGGAAGCAGCACCATTGTCTCCTTGCACATCCGCTTACACATCCGCGCTCCGGCAGCCGGAGCCACTGCTGTCCCGTGTGCCCTGCAACGGACCACGCCATGGCCGCATTTCGGCCGTATTGACGGCCTTTTTCAGCCTCCGTGGTCGGGGCGGGGGACCCTTGCCCGGGAGTGCGGCACCTGCTGACCGCCCCCCCCCGGGAGCGGGCCGCGGGATGGAGAAGGGGGTCCCGGGGCACTTTGGAGCCATGGGATTTCACCTGCGTAACGGTGCGCACGGCTATGGGATGGTCACGAAGGTGCTGCACTGGGCGGTATTCGTGGCGCTGGCCGCGCAATTCGCGGTGGGGTACCTGCTTGACGTCGACGACAGCGGCCACGGCCGAGGACGAGGGCGCGGACGGGGCGGTGACTCGGGCAGGGGACGAGGCCGTGGCGGGGGAGGGGAGGACGGGTACGACCCCTTCGGGGATGACGCGATGCTCACCGTGCATGTCGTGCTGGGAGCCACGGTGCTGCTCCTCGCCGTGGCCCGGCTCGTCTGGCGGCTTGCCACGCCGCTCCCGCCATGGGCGCCGGCCTTGTCCCCGGTGGAGCGACGCCTGGCACACGGCACCGAGACCGCCTTGTACGCGACCACGTTCGCCATCCCGCTCACCGGTATTGCCCTGCTGCTCTCAGGAGACGACCTGCTCGTCGCCCACATCGCCTCGCACGTCGTCTTCTTCGTAGCACTGGCGCTGCATGTCGGGTTGGTGCTCAAGCATCAACTGATCAACCGGGACCGTCTGCTGCGCCGCATGCTGTGAGGCCGGTTTCCCGGCGCGTCGACTGAAGTTGTGGAGGCGCGTCTTGTCAGCCCAGCGGGCGTTTGAGGGCGACGCGGCAGGTGGCGTGTTCGGGGAGGAGTCCCTGGGGTTTGCCGGTGGAACGCTCGGCGGTGCGGCGGGCGATTTGGCCGACGATGTTCGTGGCGGGCTGGATCTCTTCGCGCGGCGTGGTGTGCGGCACCGAGGGCGGCACGTGTGGCGGCGCGGCGAACGCCGCGATCGTCGGCAGCGCGGTGGCGGTCAGGGCGGCGAGAACGATGACCAGGGCTCGCAGGCGCGCGGACACAGGGGGCGGGTCCTTTCCGATCGGGGTGGTGGGCTTTGGCTGGAGAGGGCCGGCCGCATCTACGAAGTTACGCACCTCACGTCAAAGGCTCACGTAAGTGGTGTAACGGTAGTTAATCGGACGTAGCGCAGATTCTTCACCATGAAGCCGCTTGGCTGTCGGCCTTGTGCTCGCGCTCGCGTGCTACTGCGGTGGAGCACCCCTCGACTGCGGGGCCGAAGGGAGTGCTGCACGACGGGGTGGGCGTCGCAGTGCCGTCAGAACCCGCAACGGCGTGCAGAAATGCACGGGACGGGCGGGCAATGCATTGGCCACGTGGTGTGGCGGCGAGAGACTTGTGGCGGGCAGTTCCGGCCGCACTGGCTCCCCTACGGCCGGTCCCGCCTCGACCGCGGCGGCCGGCGTGGCGGGACACACGGGCGCGCTGCGGCAGTGAAGGGCCGGTGGCATCGACGTCCCACTCGGCGTGACCTCGATGCCGTCGGCTACTCAAGGCAAGCATTCTCCTGCGCACGCCACGGGTCTCACACAGCAGGTGGAAGCGCTGCGAGCCGCCGTTGGTCGCGCGGCCGACAGCGACCCACCTGTCAAGGCGCGCTAGGCGGCGAGGAGTTCAAGCGTGTCGATCAC
This sequence comes from Streptomyces sp. NPDC054872, assembly GCF_053610705.1. NCBI lineage: Bacteria > Bacillati > Actinomycetota > Actinomycetes > Kitasatosporales > Streptomycetaceae > Streptomyces > Streptomyces sp. NPDC054872. The sequence goes on from NZ_JBSGYY010000052.1 coordinate 35,047, forward strand.
GCGGTTGGAGAAGCCCCACTCGTTGTCGTACCAGGCCACTACCTTGATGTGGCGGCCGTCGACACGGGTGAGGTCCGCGTCGAAGATGGACGAGGCCGGGTTACCTGTGATGTCGGCCGACACCAGGGGGTCGTCCGAGTACTCCAGGACACCGGCGAGCGGCCCCTCCGCCGCGGCACGGTACGCCGCGAGCACGTCCTCGCGCGTCACGTCGCGGGCCACGGTCGTGTTGAGCTCGACGATCGATCCCACCGGAACCGGCACGCGGATCGAGTCGCCCGACAACTTCCCCGCCAGATTCGGCAGTACGAGGCCGATCGCCTTGGCGGCGCCCGTCGTCGTGGGCACGATGTTCACGGCGGCGGCGCGGGCGCGGCGGGCGTCGCGGTGCGGACCGTCCTGCAGATTCTGTTCCTGCGTGTAGGCATGCACCGTCGTCATGAACCCGTGCTCGATTCCAGCGAGTTCATCGAGCACCGAGGCCAACGGCGCGAGCGCATTGGTCGTGCAGGAGGCGTTCGAGATGATCGTGTGCAGCTCGGCATCGTAGGCGTCGGTGTTGACGCCGAAGGCGAGCGTGACATCCGCGCCGTCCGACGGCGCGCCGACGAGTACCTTCTTCGCACCCGCGTCGAGGTGGGCACGGGCGGCCTTGGCCGACGTGAACCGACCGGTCGCCTCCAGCACGATGTCGACCCCGAGTTCGGCCCACGGCAGCTGCGCGGGTTCGCGCTCCGCGAGGACCTTGATGCGACGGCTGTCGACGACGAGGGTGTCGCCGTCCACGGTCACCGGGCGACCGAGTCGGCCGGCCGTGGTGTCGAAGGCGAGGAGTCGCGCGAGGGTGGCGGGCTCGGTCAGGTCGTTGATGGCGACGACCTCGAGGCTGCTGTCACGTTCGAGCAAGGAGCGCAGCACGTTGCGTCCGATGCGGCCGAATCCGTTGATGGCGATACGAGTCATGAGTGGTGTCCCTTCCAATCGCCACCAGCCTCGCGCGCCGGCGCCGGACGCGGCCCTGGCGTGAGCGCCATGGTTCAAAAGGATCGCGCCAAACGAGTGCCACAAGCGGGAAACTCCTCGTGGGGCGGCTGACTACTCGCCCTGGGCGAACGTGCGCCGGTACTCGCTCGGCGTGGTTCCGAGGATGCGCTGGAAGTGCAGGCGCAGATTCGCACCGGTGCCGAGACCCACGTCGTTGGCGATCTGCTCGACGCTCCGCTGTGAACGTTCGAGGAGCTCACGGGCCATGTCGATGCGGGCACGCATCACCCACTGCATGGGCGTGTATCCGGTGTCCTCGACGAAGCGCCGCGAGAAGGTGCGGGCCGACACCGCCGCATGCTCGGCGAGCAGATCGAGCGAGAGGGGCTCGGCGAGCCTGCGCAGCGCCCACTCCCGGGTCACGGCGAACCGCTCACCGAGCACCTCCGGCACGCTGCGCGGCACGTACTGTGCCTGGCCTCCGCTGCGGTAGGGGGCGGCGACCAGACGCCGCGCCGCGTGGTTGGAGGCGGCCACCCCGAGATCGCCGCGCAGGATGTGAAGGCACAGGTCGATGCCGGAGGCGGCACCGGCGGACGTCAGCACGCTTCCCTCGTCGACGAACAGGACGTTCTCGTCGACCTGGACGAGAGGATGCTTCGCCGCGAGCGCCCGGGTGTAGTGCCAGTGCGTCGTGGCGCGCCGGCCGTCGAGCAGCCCGGTGGAGGCGAGGGCGAAGGCACCCGTGGAGATGGCGGCCAGCCGAGCACCCCGGTCATGGGCGCCCCGCAGCGCGTCGGCAACGGCCTGCGGCGGATCCTCGCGATCCGGGAACCGGTAACCCGGCACAAAGACGATATCGGCCCAGGCGAGAGCGCCGAGGCCATCGGCGACGTGGTACGACAGCCCGTCGCCTCCGGTCACCGGACCCGGCGCCGCACCGCACACGCGCACCTCGTACGGCATGCTCGCCCGCGTCGTGAACACCTGCGCGGGAATCCCGACGTCGAGTGGCTTGGCGCCCTCCAGTACGAGGACGGCAACGCGATGAAGGCGGGAGGAAGACACGGCAACAGGGTAGGCGGAACTTCACATCCGCCCAGTGTCTCCCTCCGTCACCGAGCGCGCCGGCCGGACGGGCCTCACGACGAGGGAAAAACGCAGTGTTGGTCCGCGCGCATTAGCTGTCGAGAGTTGGGCACTCGGAGCTAGCACGACAGTGGCTCAGCAACCGCATAGTTCGCGGGCGGCAGGATTCTTGTCCGCCCAAGGCTATGCGGAGGGCGGGAGACAGGTGCCGCGGGCCGGACTGAGGGCCCGCGCAAAACCGACGAGACTTGAAGATAGGAATGCTCATGATTGTCCTTGGCGTCATATTGCTTATCATCGGCGTGCTGGCTGGTATTTCGCTGCTGACGACAGTTGGCGGCATCCTGGTTGTTGTCGGCGCAGCCCTGTGGATCCTCGGCGCGACGGGACGCGCGGTAGGCGGGCGCAAGCATTACTTCTAGTAGAAGAGCTCAGTAGAAAGGTGCCCGCCCCCTATCTCTTAGGGGGCGGGCACCTGCTGTGTGCTCGAGCGGGGCGGCCGGTGCTGAAAGCGGCGTGAGTCAGGGTTTGCGTGCAAGCGCGCCGAACTGCGGCAGCACGGAACCCGAGTTTGCCCCGGCGCGCCACTGCGCGCACGACACCAGTCCGGGGGAGACAAGGTTCAGGCCGTCGAAGAAGGAGCTGATTTCTGCGCGGCTGCGGGCGGTGATCGGCGGGGTGGCGTTCTCGTTCCAGAACTTCATGGCCTCGACGTTGCCTTCGCCACCCAGGTCGCTGTCGGTGGTGGGGTGTGTCAGGGCGAGATAGCTGCCGGAGGGGACCGAGGCCATGATCTGGCGCACGATGTCCCGTGCCTCACCCGTGTCGAGGACGAAGTTGAGAATCCCCAGCATCATGACCGCGACGGGTTGGTCGAGGTCGAGGATTGCCGATGCGCTCGCCATGACGCCGTCCGGGCTGCGGACATCGGCGTCGATGTAGTCGGTGGCTCCCTCCGGAGTACCGGTCAGCAGGCTGCGGGCGTGGATCAGCACGGTGGGATCGTTGTCGACGTACACGGTCCGGGATTCGGGTGCGATCCGTTGGGCGATCTCGTGGGTGTTGTCGGAGGTCGGCAGGCCCGTTCCCAGGTCCAGGAACTGCCGTACGTCACAGTCGGCGGTCAGGAAACGGACCGTACGGCCGAGGAACTGACGGTCGGCGCGGGCCACGTCTCGGATCACCGGAAACATCGTGGCGACCTGGTCGCCCACGTGTTGGTCGATCTCGTAGTTGTCTTTCCCGCCGATCCAGTAATTCCATACGCGTGCGTTGTGCGCGACCCCCGTGTTCAGCCTGCCTGATATGTCCGACAGGTGTTGGCTCTCGCTCACGTCTTCCCCTTTTTCTCGTTCACCCACGAGGTGGTCCAGAGGCAATGTGTACCGGATCATCCAGGAACAATGCGTGCCGGATCGGGTATTCGCCTCGACGGCTACGGACTGCTTGCCATTGTCCTAGTCGGTGGCGTCCCCGGGCAGGCGCTCCGGCAGCCCGAGCCGCGGGAACTGGTCGTCGTGGAACGTGACGATCTCGGTGATTTCCCCACCGGTGACTCGCAGGACATCGATCGTCAGCGGCAGGTAGGCGCCCTCCGCCTTCTGCCAGAGGTAGAAGGCGACGGCGGGCTGTCGGTTCACCGAGGTGAGGATTCCGCGCAGGCCCTTCATGCCCTCGAAGCCGTCCTCGATCCAGTCGTTCACCACCGCGTCACGGCCGACGTGCAGACCCGGCGTGGGCGGCATCGAGCACCGCACGTCGTCCCGCAGCATCGTGGTGAGCCGACCGACGTCCGTGGCCACACTCGCATCCGTATACCGGCGCACCAACTCGCGCGTCCCGGCGTCCTGTTCGCCGACGGTCCAGTCCTGCCGCTCGGTGGGCAGGTGCTCCCGCATCCCGGCACGGGCCCGCTGCAACGCGCTGTTCACGGAGTTGACCGAATCCCCGAGGGCCTCGGCGACCTCCTTCGCCGGCCAGCCGAGCACGTCCCGCAGGATCAGCACGGCGCGCGGTCGCGGCGAAAGGTGCTGGACGGCGACCAGATACGCCAGCTCGATCGTCTCCCGGGCGACCGCGACGGTCTCCGGCTCGTCCGCATCGCCGGCGGGCACTTCATCGAGGAGCCGGTCCGGGTAGGGCTGCAGCCACTGCACCTCGCCGCCGGTCGCCGGCTCGGGACGTCGCTTGGCGAGCAGGTCCAGGCAGGCATTGGTGGCGATCCGGTACAGCCAGGCCCTGAACGTCGACCGTCCCTCGAAGGTCTCCCGCCGCCGCCAGGCACGGAGGAACGTCTCCTGTACGGCATCCTCGGCGTCCTCGAACGACCCCAGCATCCGGTAGCAGTGCACGTGCAGCTCCCGCCTGTGCCGCTCCGCCAGCCCCGAGAACGCAGGCTCGTCGACCTCGCTCAGACTGCTCACACCCAGCTCCTTCAGCCGCGTCTCCGCACTCATCACGTCATCCTTCCCTCTCGTTGTGTCCCGACAAATGTGTGACGGGTGGAGGCGCGAAAAGTCATCACGAAGGTCGGCTATCGCTGGCTCTGGGTTGCGTCCGGCCTGCCTGCGGTGTCCGGATGGGGCGCGGGCAGAGCATGGCGGACGTCGGCCGTGAGGGCACCCGTCGTCGCGGTGCGGCGGGGCCGGGATGCGGTGGCAGGTGAGAGCGCGGCGGCAACGAGCATGAGCAACAAGACCGGGACCATCGCGGCGCGCAGCCCGTGGTGTTCGCCGAGGAAGCCAAGAGCCGGCGGTCCCGCCAGCAGAGCCAGATACCCGATCCGCGAGGTCAGGGCGACGCGGCCCGCGGTGTCCGGGCCGGACTCGCCGGCCGCGGAGAGGGCCAGCGGGAAGCCGAGGGAGGTACCCAGCCCCCACAGGAGCACGGCGCAGCCGGCCGCCACCGGGGAATCCACGAAGGACACCAGGGAGATCCCGACGGCCGTGAGCAGCGCACCGCCGCCCAGCACCGCCGGCCGGCCGAAGCGGGCGACCACGGGGCCGCCGGCGAAGCGGCCGACCGCCATGGCGGCGGCGAAGCCCGCGTACACCAGCGACCCGAGTCCCGCGGGCATGGCGTGACCGTCGACCATCAGCAGCGGCAGCCAGTCGGTGGCGGCGCCCTCGGCCAGTGTCATGCCGAGCACCACGCCGCCGATCAGCAGCAGCCGCGGATCGAGATACAGCCGCGGTTCGCGCATCCCTTCGCTGGTGCCGGAGGTGCCGGGGGTGCCGGGCGCGCGGTCGTCGGCGGTGGCCGATGCCCCGGCAGATTCCTGGTCGGCGGCGCGGGGGCGGCGACCGATGCCGGGGCGCAATCTGGGCAGGGCGAAGGTGAACAGCACGATCGTCAAGACCAGCACCCCCGCCAGATGCCACGGCACCGGGAAGCCGACCGACGCGCCGGCCACCCCAAGGGCCGCCCCCACCACGGTGCCGAGGCTGTAGCAACCATGCATGGCCGGCAACGCAGGCCGGCCGAGTTCCTGCTCCACGCCGGAGCCATCGACGTTGCTGGCAACCTCCGAGAGCCCCATACCGGTGCCGAAGAGCAGCAGGCCAAGAGCCACCACCGGGGCTGAGGACACCGCCGCGCCCAGCGCCATCACCCCCACACTGGCCAGGACGAGGGTCATGCACGCGACGATGACGGGGCGGGTCGAGAACCGCGCCACCAGGGCGCCGGCCGCCGAGATGCCGAGCATCGAGCCGATCGACATGCCGAAGAGAACCAGGCCCATCTCGGCGGTCGAAGCGCCGAGCCGGTCCCGGACGTCAGGGGTCCGGGTCACCCAGGTGGCGAGCGCCAGGCCGGGTATCGCGAAACACAGCTGCAGCGCGGTCAGGTGACGGCGGATCAGCGGATCCATGGGGGCGCGAGCCTCCGTGAGACGGGACAGTGGGCGGGCCCGCTTACCCTAGCCACGCCCCAACCGCCCCAACCTTGTGGCCATGCCCCCGCGAAGCCCTGACAGTTCCTTCGGCTCAGCGCAGTTGCTGCGCCAGTCCGACGATGACGCCTTCCGGCCCGTAGACGTAGCAGAGCAGATAGCTGTCCTCGAAGCGGGCGATTTCCCCGACGAGTTCAGCGCCGTGCGGGCGCAGGCGGGCAACGGTGTCCTCGAGGTCGTCGACGGCGAACATGACGCGGTGCGTGCCCAAGATGTTGTGCGGCTTCCTGCCCGGACCGGTGCTGCTGGCGGCGGGGGTGCGGTACTTCGCCAGTTCGAGGCGGCTGTGGCCGTCGGGGGTCCGGACCATCGCGATGTCGCAGTGGACGCCGTCGAGTCCGGTGCACTGGTCGGCCACCGGGCCCTGGACCTCGGCCCTGCCCTCCAGCTCCATACCCAGTTCCACGAAGAACGCGATGGCGGCGTCCATGTCCTCGACGACGATGCCGACGTTGTCCATCCGCTGAATCGCCATGCTGGCTTCTCCTTCATCCTCGCGCGGCCGGTGGTGGCCGCTGATGTCCCTGGGACGGAGCCGCCGGCACGTTCTCGACATCTGCGGACCACCGGCTCCGAAATAAATTTGCGTCGAGCCCGGTACCCACTGCGGCAGCTGGGCCCGTTCTTGGGCCCATGTCGTTCTCGGTCCCGGGTCAGAGACATCAAGCCTTGATCGGTGCGGCCGATCTGGCGGCCTGCTCGATCTTCGCGCAGTAGGCCGCACGGGCTTCCTCGTCGATCCGGGTCTCGTTCTCGGCGCGCACCCCGGTCCGGCCGTCGAGGCTTTCGCGCAGGATATCGGCGTGCCCGGCGTGCCGGATGGATTCGCCGAGGACATGGACCATGACGGCGAACAGATTCGTGTTGGGACAAGGCTCCGGCCACCACGGCACGTGGCCGGGGGCATCGAGGGGAAGCTCGTTGATCGTCGCGTCCGAGTGTTCCCACGTGCGCCGGTAGAACTCGATGATCTGATCGCGGGTCTCGTCCTCGGTCGCCCACAGATCGCTGCCGTTGGAGTGGTCCTGCCACCGGGGCAGCGCTTCAGGGGAGGGGCGGTCGAAGACCTCGCCGAAGTACCTGGTCTCGACGCCGGCCACGTGTTTGACCAGGCCGAGGAGGTTGGTACCGGTCGCTGTCAAAGGTCGACGGGCGTCGTATTCGGACAAGCCGTCGAGTTTCCACAGCAGCGCTTCGCGGTCCCGCCGCAGTCTCCCGTGCAGGACATCTTTCGCGAATTCATCGATCATGCGCCACGAGCCTGCCATGGGCTGCTCGTGGTCTCAAGATCCCGCACGTGGTCCGCTACGTCGCTTGCGTTGCTTACGTCGCTACGGAATCGGTCGCCTCAGCTGGAATCGACTCAGCTGGGATCAACCCCGCTGTACACACGGAATTGGTCGACAGTGTCCTCTGCGGCGGCATGAATGTGCACCGAGACGGGACCGGGAAATGTGTAACCCTGTTCAGCCGCGTGCCGGCATACCTGAGCGCCGAGCTGGCGCTGCACTTGCGCCTTGTATGTGGCCAGTCGCCGGTGAGAAGCCGGCGGCAGCTCAAGTGTGTAGGTGTTGGGTGCCAGGACCCGTTGTCGATCGACGATGACCGTGTTGTCGTCGCATGTCTGGCGAAGTTCGGCCAGGACTTCCGGCTGCTCCCGTTGGCCGGGCAGCACACGGTCCCACAGCGGGGCGGTCCACTTCTCCAGGACGCTTTCCACGTTACTGATTCCCATACCGACCGGGTGCCCGACGAGACGCGATGCACGCACCCGGACCGGCATGAGGGTGGCGGGTTGCCGCTGAGGCGCGCGGGGAGCGAGGTTCCCGCGACGGACCCCTCATCGACGTTTCAGCGGATGAGCGTCAGTTTGCTGCCGATGCCCTGCGGCCGACGCCGTCCGTGACGTCATTGTCCGTACGCATCCATACGGTGCGCTGGGGGTGGGGGATCTCGATGCCCGCCTCGTCCAGGGCTTCCTTGACGCGTCGGCGCAACTCGCGCGTCACGGTCCACTGCTGGAGGGGGAGGGTCCGGACGGCCACACGGACCACCACTCCGTCCGGCTCCAGGGACTGCACTCCCCAGACCGAGGGGTCCTCCAGCAAGACCGAGGAGAATTGCGGCTCTTGGCGCATGGCGTGACCGGTCCGCTCCAGGGCGCTGTAGACGGTGTCGAGAGGGGACTCGTACGCCACCGTGACGTCCAGGACGGCGCGGGCCCACTCCTGGCTGTCGTTGCGTACGCGCAGGATTTCGCCGTTGCGGATGTGCCACAGACCGCCGTTGAGATCGCGGACCTGGGTGAGGCGCAGGCCGACGTGTTCCACCTCGCCGATCGCCTCGCCCAGGTCCACTGAATCGCCGACGCCGTACTGGTCCTCCAGCATGATCAGCATGCCGGACAAGTAGTCCGCGACCAGGCTCTGCGCACCGAAACCGATGGCCAGGCCCACCACGCCGGCACTGGCCAGCAGCGGGCCAAGGGCGATGCCGACCTGGTCCAGGAGCATGGCCGTGGCCATGACGCCGACCACGACCGTGACGATGCTGCTGAGCACCGAGCCGATGGTACGAGCACGCTGCTCGCGGCGTTCGTTGGCCCGGCTGCGGTCACGGTGCAGCACGGCCGGGCCGCGGCTGGTGCGGCGAGGTTCGTTCGCCTGCTCGGGCGGCTGAAGAATGCGCTGCACGACGCGGGTGATGGCTTTCTTGGCCAGTTTCCGGACGATCACCGCCCCCAGAATGATGAGCACGATACGCAGCGGAATGCCGATGAAGAAGTCGGCGTTGTCCCGCAGCCAACTTGGGGCGGCTATCGCCGGAAAACCCGCGCTGCCGCCAGGGAGGGACGACGCATACACGCCGATGGATGACACGGAAAACCGCTCCACTCAGTCGAATTGGCAAGATCGCAGCGGGGACCGTAACTGCGGCTCCGGAATCCGGTCAACACGTGTGTGGGTCGTGTGTGAGAAGGGTGCTTGCAGCGTAGGAAGGCACTTCATGATGTCCGGCCTGGCTCGTCGCCGTGGGCGTCGGAGTCGGCCCGGTCCCGTACTCGCTACGACCGAACGTCCACCGTCAGGTACGAGCTCAGAGCGTGCAGGAAATCCGGCGCGTCGAAGACTTCGCCGGCGGAGACGACACCGACCGCCTTGGTGCGGCCGGTGAGGATGCGGTCGACCGCTTCCACCGCGAGCGGTGCGGTGACCGCGTAGATGTCCCGGCCGGCGGCCGTCGCGCGCCGTTCCGTGCCGCGGAAGCGAACAACGACGTCGACGAGGAAGGTCTGCGCGGACCGCCCGTGTTCATCGACCGGGGCAGGGGCCGGTGTGTCGGGGTCCGCCAGGCCGCCGGCCGCTTCGGTGCTCATGTAGGAGCGCACCTCGGGAACGTCCAGGTGGCTGGGGATGGTGACGACGTCGGCCATGGTGAACTCGCCGATCACGGTGCGCGGGCCCAGGGGGTCGGGGAAGGACCACTTGAGGGTGGGCAGTTCGTCGTTGTGGTAGTCCAGCCGGCCCTGCGTGAAGCGGACGCGGCGGCCCTCGCGCCGTTCGGCGGAGACCCGGCCCGCGGCACGGGTCCCTTCCGTCGGGTGCCAGTTGTTCAGTCCGTAGGCGACATGAACCTCGTCGGCCTCGGTCCACTTGCCCATCGCCATAGTGGCCAGCAGGTCACCGAGGCCGCCGTAGAAGGCCATGGCGGGGACGATCACCGCGCCGGCGTCGCGGGCCCGGTCCCCGAAGAGCGCGAAGGTGTCGGCGTTGGCCTCGATCTCGGCCGCCACGTCCACGTAGGGGATCCCGGCGCGCAAGGACGCCTCGATCAGGGGAGCCGCCGTCGTGGCGAAGGGCCCGGCACAGTTGATGACTGCGGCCGCGCCGTCCAGCGCACGGTCCAGCGAGGCCGGGTCGTCGACGGACGCCGGACGAACGTCGAGCGCCGGGTGTTCTTCCGTCAGCGCCCGCAACTTGCCGGGATCGCGCCCGGACAGGACCGGTATGAATCCTCGCTCGCACAGATGCCTCACCACGAACCGGCCGGTGTGCCCGTACGCGCCGTACACCGTGACGGTCTGCTGCTGTGCTGTCATGACGTCTCCCTGAGTGCTGCGTGAGCCGAACTGTCGTGATCATCATGGCCAGTTGGAGCAGCAATCGTCAGTGTCCGCAACGACACGCCCCGTACACTTTCGGACATGCCCTCTGTCGCCCTGGCCGTCACGCACGGCATGCTGCACTTCGAACTGGCCGTGGCTCACGAGGTGTTCGGGTCCGCCCCGGACGCGGTCGCCATCCCCTGGTACGACCTTTCCGTCTGCGGACCGAAGAGCGTGTCCTTTGGCGCGTTCCGTCTGGAGCCCGACGGGGGACTGGACCGGCTCGAGGGCGCCGACACTGTGATCGTCCCGGGCTGGGCCGACATCGACATGAAGCCGCCCGCGGCCCTCATCGACGCGTTGCGTGCAGCCCACCGCGCGGGTGCCCGTATCGCATCCCTGTGCACCGGCGCGTTCGTGCTGGCCGCAGCGGGCCTGCTGGACGGCAGGCGCGCCACCACCCACTGGGCGCACACCGACGCACTCGCCGCCCGCTACCCCGAGGTCGAGGTCGATCCGGACGTCCTCTACGTGGACAACACCAGCATCCTCACCTCCGCCGGCAAGGCCGCCGCGCTGGACCTGTGCCTGCACCTCGTCCGCCTCGACCATGGTTCCGCGGTCGCCAACACGGTGGCCCGTCGCCTGGTCGTGCCGCCCCACCGATCCGGCGGCCAGGCCCAGTTCGTCAGTACGCCGGTTCCCGCCCAGGACGACCACCCTCTCGGCGCCCTGCTTCCCTGGATCATCGAACGGCTCGACCAGCCGTTGACCGTGGAGGACCTCGCCCGTCAGGCGCACATGAGCTCGCGCCATCTGGGCCGTCACTTCCGGGCGGTGACCGGTACCACCCCCTTGCAGTGGCTGCTGGCCCAGCGGATCCGCCATGCTCAGGAGCTGCTGGAGAAGACCGACGACAGCATCGATACCGTCGCGCTCGCCACCGGCATGGGTACGGCCACGACCCTGCGCCGCCATTTCAACCGGAGCCTCGGGGTGCCCCCGGACACTTACCGCCGCACCTTTCGCCTCCGAACCCGCGGACTCCCGGACCAGGCGAGTCCGGCGCCCGCGCAGTTCCGCTAGGGTCGCGTGGCGCTTGCGCCGCCGCCTAGTTCGGAGTTGCCTACATGCTTTTCGATGTCACCCGCAGCAAGCTCGTCGACCTGTTCGGCGAGGAGCGGATCGCGACCGTGCCTGCCGCCGCCTTCCCGCACTCCGCTGTGGACACCGAGGGGGCCCGCCTCCTGCAGACCGTCGGCGCACCTGTCGGAACGCTGTTGTTGCGTCAGCCCGCAGAGGCCGACGGTTTGCTGCCCCTCGTTCAGGATGTTGTCTCCCTCGAGGACTTCGAGGATTTCGAGGGCGCTGCACAGGGCGCGGGCGACTGGCCCGTCATCGGCTGGCTGCTCAACGCCCACCTCGCCCTCGACCCCCTCTCCGGCAAGGTGCACGCCTTCGATGCCGACGAGGAGACCGTGGTCGAACTCCACACGGATGTCTCTTCCCTGCTCCAGGTCACCCTCCGGCTCCAGCGCCTGCTCGAGGAGTTCACCTTCAGCGACGATCAGGACGAGGAGGAAGCCGACTACGAGCGCCTGGACGGCGAGGTCGACCGCATCCGCGCGGAGACGAGCAGCATCGACCCACTGCCCTTCCAGGACGAGGAGACCGTCTGGGCGATGGTGGGCGATGAGATCGCCATGGGCCAGCGTTTCCAGGGCAACAACCCGGGAGCCCGCTCGCATGACAGGTGACAGGTGATCGTCGGTGGGGGCCACGGCTGCGACGATGCCGACGAAGACGAGGACGAAGACGAGCATTTAGTCAACACTTCGTCGTCGCATCGGAGTTCCCTCGGGCGCCGACTACGGCTGAGGTGACTGACGTTGGCGGAAGGGGCCGTCGGCCGCGAAGGCGTGGGCGGCGAAGCGCTTGCCCATGCGGCGGTACGCGGTGGCGGTGGGGTGCAGGCCGTCGGGCAGGTCCTCTGTCTCGTGCGGGCCGAGCAGCTCTTGTCCGTCGAGATAGTGCAGATGAGGGTCAGAGGCTTGTCGTGCCGCGACGATCCGGGCCAACTCGGCGCGGACCACGGACAGCGACAAGGCGCCACCGGGCACATCGGCCGCATCGCCCAGGGCAGCGATCCTTCCGTCCGGACCGATCACGGTGGGGCCGGGAATCTGCTCGAGGGCCGGACAGCTCACCGGAGAGATCAACAGCAGCGGGGCGTGCGGGTGACCGTCCCGGATCGTGTCCAGAAAACCGTGGACCGCCGGACCGAACGACCGCAGCCGGAAGGCGGACAGGCTCACGATGTTGATGCCCACCTTGAGGCTGATCAGGTCGGCGTCCGTGTCGCGGATCGTCCGGGCGACATAGGGGTCCAGCAGTGCGTTGCCCGCCTGGCTGAGGTTGATCACCTCCACCCCGCCGAGCATGGCCGCCACCACCGGCCAGGTCCCGGTCGGGCCGTCAGCTTCGATGCAGTGGCTGATGGAGCTGCCATAGTGCACCCAGCGCTGCCGCCCGTCCGCCCGCGGCGCCAGTACGTCGCCGTCAGCGCGCAGCGCCACCAGCTCCGTAGGGGTTTGCTGGGGAAGCCACAGCTCGATGTCCTTCATGCCGGCCGGCAGCCCGGCAAACCGTACGGTTCCGGGCTTGCCCGGGATGAGTCGTTGTGCGGCCCGGGGGCCCGCCATCCGCATGACGTTGCCCACCGGCGCGTGTCGACGCTCGGCCAGGGCACCGTCCACCATCAACTCCAGCATTCCGGTGGGGCGGGGGTGGGGGTCGGTGTCGAGCTGGCCGGTGGAGGTGAGTACCTCAAGCTCCAGGGTGCGTGCGTCGGTGCGGAACACCAGCCGGACCCCCGACGGCATCAGGGTCGCCCCGTAGACCGACGGGTCCTGGTACTGCTCCTTGGTCCACGCGGGCAACCGGCGCGGCATCACTCCGGCCGGTGTGGTCTCCAGGTCCAGCGCACCTCGTAACTCCACCGGCCCGCCCACCAGGGGAACCGCCCGCAGCGCCACCGTCACTGCTCCTGTCCTGGAGTTGGCATGGGCCCGGTGCCGGCGTGGTTCATCGTCGCCCGCCGCACTCATAGGCGTGGACTTCGATATGGGCATAGCGGTCCGGAGTCAGCACGGCGCGTGCCGTGTCCGGGTCCGGGGCCCTGAGGAGCGCCGCCGTGCCCAGCCAGGTGTCGCCGTCGTCGGACAGCAGCGGCCCGTACGCGATCAGCTCGTCCTGGTCGGGCGGCAGGGCTAGGTCGGCGGCCGGGCCCTCGCCCAGGCCGATCACCAGGTACCGGTCGTCACCGCTGAGGCCGCCGGGAAAGTCCCACATGGTGCGGCCCAGTATGTTGCGCCACCGGCGCAGCAGCACGTCCCGGTACGCACCGGCCTGGTAGTTGGGCTCGTCGAAGGCGAACGCGCGGGCGGCGGCGGGATCGGGCAGATCGACGATATGCACGCTGCCGGTGGGCGTTTCACCGTCATCGGCGAAGGTCGGGCCGCGAGCGATCAGTTCTTTCGTGTACCGGTCCATGTAGGACCAGTGCTCCTCCAGCAACTCCTCGCGCAGTGCGAGGGAGCCCAGCCGGTCTCGGTGGTAACAGAAGTACTCCATGACCCCAGACCCTGCCTCACCCAACGGCACCACCTCAACTGGCTTCTGGCGCCCGGGATGGACCCGGTGGGTATCGCAGGGTGCAGGGTCGAGGTCACAGCAGTCGGTCGACCAGCCCGTCGACGTAATCCGGGGTGAGCGGGACCATGCCGAACAGGACGCGGATGTACATCGGCGCCAGGATGTGGTCAAGGACGCCGAACGCGTCAGGAGCCTCCTCGCCACGGTCGCGGGCGCGATCGAGCATGGACTGCAGTTGCCGCGTGCGTTCGTCGCGTAGGTGGGCACCCGCCTGCAGGCCCTGCTGGCCGTTGCTCGACAGGGCGACGGCCAGGCGTACCAGCGCCGGTCCGTCAGGTCCGGTGATCTCGCGGGCCACTTGGGCCGCGTATGCGCGCAGGTCGCCGGCCAGGCTCCCGGTGTCGGGCATCGGTGACCGTGCGTTGAGGCGGGCGAGCGCCACGTCGGTGAGCAGGGATTCCAGGCTGCCCCACCGGCGGTAGATGCTGCTGTCGGCCACACCCGCGCGCGCTGCGACATCGCCGACGGTGAAGTTGCCGTAACCGCGCTCGCTGATCAGGTCGGTGACGGCCTGGTGCACCTCGGCGCCTACGCGGGCGCTGCGCCCGCCGGGCCGCCGTACTCGCTCTCGCTCGTTCATGCGCCCACCTTAACGCAGTCCGCACTTGCGTTTGTGAGGCAAGCCTCCTTATAGTCCCCTAACGCAGTCACGGACTGCGTTAGCGAGCTCAGGTGTACCGCCCCCGTGCCAACCCGGCCGGGCGCAACCAACGTTGAGAGGAATCCCCATCGCTGCATCGCATGCGGTCGTAGGCAGTCGATCGAACCGGGCCGTTCTGCTCACGGTGACCTGCCTCGGCCAGTTCATGGTCCTGCTCGACAACACGATCGTCGGAGCGGCGCTGCCCGACATGCAGCACCGACTGCACGCTGATTTGACCGGCCTGCAATGGATCGTCGACGCGTACGTACTGCTGGTCGCCATGCTGCTGCTGTCCGGCGGCATCTTCGCCGACCGGTTCGGCCGCAAGCGGGTGTACCTGACCGGTGTGGCGGTGTTCACCGTCGCGTCGGTGCTGTGCAGCCTCGCGCCCTCGGTCGGCTGGCTGGTCGCGGGCCGGGTGCTGCAGGGCATCGGGGCCGCGGCCCTGAGCCCCGCCTCGCTGGCCCTGCTCGTCGCCGCCTATCCCGTGCCGCAAGAACGGGTCAAGGCGATCGGGCTGTGGGCCGGACTCAGCGGAATCGGTCTGGCCGCAGGCCCCGTGGCCGGCGGCGTGCTGACGGAGGCCTTCGGCTGGCCCGCCATCTTCCTGGTCAATCTGCCCATCGGTCTGGTCCTGCTGCTGGTCGGTCTGCGCAGCCTTGAAGAGGCCCGCAATCCGAACGCCCCCGCAATCGACATCCCCGGGACGGTGCTGTCCGTCCTGGGAGTGGGGGCGCTGACCTTTGGACTGATCGAGGGTGGTGCCCGCGGCTGGACGTCGCCGGTGATCCTGGGCAGCCTCCTTGCCGCGGTGAGCCTCCTCGCCGCCTTCGTCGCCGTCGAAGCGCGTCGTCTCGCTCCGATGCTGCCCCTGCGATTGTTCCGGCAGCGGCTGTTCACCGTGTCCAACACCGCCATGGTCGTGGTGGGGTTCGCGCTCATGGGCTCGTCGTTCTTCTTCTCCCAGTTCTTCGTGTACGTCCAGGGCAGCTCGATCCTGCGCGCCGGCCTGCAGACCCTGCCGGTATCCCTCGGCATGGTGATCGTCAGCCCGTACGCGGGCCGCCTCGCCGCCCGGTACGGCTTCCGCATCGTGGTCACCGCCGGCCTCGCCCTCGCCGGCCTGGGGCTGATGGCGCTCGGCATCGTGCACGCCGACACCGGCTACGGGAACGTGTGGTGGCGGCTGGCAGTCGTCGGCGTCGGCTTCGCCCTGACCATGTCCCCACTGACGGGAGCCGCCATCCAAGCGGTCAGCCTGCAGGAAGGCGGCCTCGCCTCGGGCATCAGCAGCACCACCCGGCAGATCGGCGCGGTGCTCGGTGTGGCGGTACTCGGAGCCATCGTCCGCACCCGGCAATCCGGCGGCGCCTCCTTCGAGAGCGGCCTGAACAGCGCCTTCGTCGCGGCCGGCGCCATCACCTTGGCCACCGCCGTGTTCACCGGCCTGTGGCTGGCGAGGTCCAAGCCCGCGGAGGGTTCCGTGGCGCCCCGACGTGTCACCGACCCAGGCGCGGCCGCCACTTCGAACGAGGTGTCCGCGAAAGCCGTTGACGAGCAACCGTTGACGAACAGTCATTGACGTCAACAACCGTGGTGCCGGGAGGTGTCCCGATGGAGGCTCC
>NZ_JBSGYY010000052.1:51168-65355 GCF_053610705.1 Streptomyces sp. NPDC054872
GGGGGCCGGCCACCGCGTTTCCCCCCCCCCTTTCCACAACATCTATTTCACCAAAAACGGGGGGGGGGGGGGTGGGGCCCGGTGGGCGCCCCCCCCTGGGGCCCACCTCCCGGTACACGTCAGACGTGTCGTACGGGCCGCTGCGCAGGCGTTCCGCTCCGAAGCCATCGGCCCGCAGAGACTGCCGAAGTCACCGCCCGGGTGGCCGGGAGCCGCGCAGGGCGCAGGCGGCTGTCCCTCCCGGCAGGCGATGACGATTGTCCGCGACCAGGCGGTAGACAGCGTGGGCAGCCCAGCTCAGAGGCGGCAACGTCAGCAAGGCACCCAGCGCCGACCATCCCCGGCCCGCGCTCAAGAGCGCCTTCGCCACGGCTCGGGACCCTCCGTACACCCTCCCCACCGGAGTCACCCACAGCACCTCGTACTCGGCTCGCTCCTGGGTGACGCCGAGCGCGTCCAGATCCGCGAACTGCCAAGGGAGGATCTCGCAACGGGGCCGGACGCGTCGCTCGGCGAACTCACCGAGGTCGTGCAGAAACCGCAGTCGCCATCAAAAACAAGCACGGGTTGAACCTTCATGGGTCCAGCATGGTGCTATCTCGTCGAGTTCGGGGCCTGTGCAGATGCAGCGAGGGTGGGGGCACTGTCCGTATCGCCGGTCTCATCCGTCGCCTCCCAACGCAGCAGGTCTCCCGGCTGGCAGTCGAGCGCTTCGCAGAGGGCGGCGAGTGTCGCGAAGCGCACGGCTTTGGCGCGGCCGTTCTTCAGGACCGCCAGGTTGGCCGGCGTGATTCCGACGCGTTCGGCGAGCTCGCCCACGGGCATCTTCCGCCTGGCCAGCATCACGTCGATGTCGACGGCGATCGGCATCAGATCACCTCGTCCAATTCGGCCTGCATCTGCGACGCCTCGACGTCACGTGCGACGGCCTGGGCCAGCAGCATCCGAAGCACGAGCACGATGAGCGCGACCCCGAGCACTGCCACGCCTGCCACGCCGATCAGGAGGACGACGCCTGGCGCGACGGCCTCACCCGGCGCGAGGACGACACCGAGCGTCCACAGGAGGAGTGCAGCCGCCACGAACGCGCCCGTCATGAGGTGGACGTAGCGAAAAGCGCTGTGTGAGAACAGCGTTCCGCGTCGGGCCATCGATGCCAGGCGCCACACGCAGGCCAGGACGATCTCGGCGCACGCGATCCCCAGGATGGTGATCAACAGGACCGGGATACGCGGGAAGTCTGCGACGTCGTTGTCGGCGCCTCCCGCGTCGTGCCCCAGCAGGAGCACCATCAGTACCTGGATGAACACGGAACCGGCGAGCAGCGCCACGATCACAGAGCGCAGCGCGAGCACTGTCAATTTCCCCATGCTTCTCCTTCTATCGAGAAGCGATGTTAATCTATCGTTTCTCAATAGGCAATGCTCGCTGTTACGGCGCAAGAAGAGGCCCACCTGCGTAGCTCGGCCGTCACCTACCCGAGCGTGAGCATCGCTGCGGATACCTCGCCGGCCACCGCATCCGGCAGCGCGGTGGCAACCTCGTCGAGGACGTGCAGCCGTGCCCCGGGGATCTCGCGCGCCAAGGCCTCGCCGTTACCGACGGGGAAGAAGGGGTCGCGGCGGCCGTGGACGACAAGCGTGGGGGCCTTGATCTCGGGCAGGCGCTCGCGCCAGCGGGGCTTGCAGTCGAGCCGGGAAAACACCATGCCCATCTGGTTGGCCATCTGAACCGGGGGTGTGGTGCCGGGCGTACGGTCCCAGATGCGCGCCGCTGTCACGCGCGCGGCGAGGGGGTCGTTGCCGAGGATCTCCGCGCCGGCGGCCGCGAACTCCGCCACCGCCTCGCGGTCGCTCCAATCGGGCATCGGACGCGCGAACAGTCCGCTCAGTGTCGCGTGGTCGTGATCGGGGAGGTCTTCGTCGGGTGGGCCCGGGGCAACCGCGCGCGTGCCGACCAGGGTGAGCGCAGAGAACGCGCCCGGATGGTCGAGCAGGGCCACCTGGGCGACCATGCCGCCGACGCCGATCCCCGCGAGGTGCGCAGGCCGCCCGCCGAGCGCGTCTACCAGGGCCGCCGCGTCGGCTGCCAGGCTGCGCAGGGTGTAGAAGGGCGTCTCCGGATCCCTCGTCGTCGACTCCCCGCTGTCGCGCAGGTCGTAGCGCACCACACGGCGCCCGCCGGCGGCGAGGTGCTCGCACAGTGCGTCGGGCCAGGAGAGCATCGTGGTTCCGCCCGCGAGCAGGACGAGCGGGGCGTCGTCGTCCCCGAACGACTCGATCCCCAAGGCGACCCCATTGGCTTTGGCGGTGGTCATCGGATCACCGCGAGACGTCGTAGGTCAGGTGGGTCGCGGTCGAGGTCGCGGTCACGCTCCGCTGCACCAGCGTGCGTGGCGCTCCGCCGGTGAACAGGGGTGTCCCGGCGCCCAGGACGACGGGTGCGAGGTGCAGCGTCAGCGTGTCGACCAGCCCGGCCTCGAGCGCCGAGGCGATGGTGGCGCCGCCGCCCATGAGGATGACGTCGAGGTCCTTGCCGCTGTCCGACGACGCCGCCTCCGCTCGTGCGCGTCCGGCGCTGACGGCGTCGGGGAGTCCGGTGGTGACGAACGTCCAGTCGAGGTTGGAAGTCCGCACCGACTTCGGCGGCGAGCTCGTCACGACGACGAACGCGGGCTTGCCGACCTCGCCGGCGCCGTATCCGGTGGTGTCGTCCCAGCCCTGTGGCCCGTCGACGATGTCGAAGAGGTGGCGGCCGAGTACGACGGCGCCCGAGCGGGCTGTCCCTTCGCTCAGGAGCCTGCGGTCGTCGGGGTCATCGGAAAAGGCCCACGTGTGCAGGGCCTCGCCACCAGTCCCCAGACCGTTGTCCGGCCCCGGATCTGGTCCGGTGACGAAGCCGTCGAGGGAGACCGAGATGTCAGCGACGATACGAGTCATGTCAGGGCAGACTCGATACGTCGCCCAAACTCATCGCTCGGTACGAAGCGCGTGGCGGATGGAAGGCGGCCAGGTCACACCCGCCTTGAACCGCGAGCGACCGGTCGACGAGTTGAGTCAGCGCCGACGGCATGGTGGGTCGGCAGTCAGTTCCTGTGGGATTGGGATGAGGTGCCGGGCTTCACGACGGACGGCGCGGTCATGTCGAGCAGGAGCAGGGCGTCGTGGTCGGGGGTTCCGGGGTCGGCGGTGTAGACGCCGATGCGTTGGCCGGGGGTCCCTTCCACGTGCAGGGACTGCGAGGTGAGGATGATCGTCCCGACCTGGGGGTGCTGGAACGTCTTGTGGGCGGGCTTGCGCCCGCTCACTTCGTAGCGTTCCCACAGGCTGGCGAAGTCGGGGCTCTTGAGGAGGAGTTCGCCGACGAGCTGGGTGAGGTCCGGAGCGTCGGGTGCGGTGCCGGCGATGGCACGCAGGCGGGCGACGCACGCGGTGATCTGGCGGTCCCAGTCGGGGAAGAGATCGCGCGCGGCCGGGTGGAGGAAGAGGTACCGGGCGAGGTTGCGGTGCTTGACGGGCCAGTCGTCCAGGCCCGCGTAGAGGGCGAGACCGCCGGGATTCCACGCCAGCATGTCCATGCTGCGGCTGATGACGTACGCCGGGTTCGGGCGCAGTGACTCGAGCAGCAGCTTGAGGTGGGGCCGCACGGCGCGGCTCGGCGCGGGCGGTGGTTCGGCGACGTAGCGGGCGGCGCGGGCGGCGAGTTCGCGCAGGTGCTGGTGCTCCTGGTCGTCCAGGTGCAGGGCGCGGGCGAGCGCGTCCAGGACGGCAGGGCTGGGACGGGTCTCCTTGCCGCGCTCCAGGCGTACGTAGTAGTCGATGCTGATGCCGGCGAGGGTGGCGAGTTCCTCACGGCGCAGGCCGGGGGTGCGACGTACGCCGGCGCCGACGGTGAGACCGACATGTTCGGGGCTGGTCTGGGTGCGGCGGGCGCGCAGATAGCGGCCCAGCTCGGCGCCCTCGCTGGGTGCGCTCGTCGATGCCATGGCTCCAGTCTCACCCGCCGGGTAGCCGCCGCGCGCTGTTGGAGGGGGGCCCTGTCATTACCCCTGAAGAGCCCGCCCTGCCACATCGTCGTACGCCCGGCGAAGCTGAAGGAGCAAGATGCCGACATCCCGCGTGACGATCAGGATGTCGGACGACGCCGCGACGCGAAGAGGGCGAAATGCGCTACATCAAGCTGCGTGACCTGGAGGTTTCCCGGATCGGTCTGGGCGCTATGGGCATGTCCCACGGCTACACGGGCTCCGGCACCGATGACGCGGAGTCGATCAGGACCGTGCACCGGGCGCTGGAGCTGGGCGTCACGCTCATCGACACCGCCGAGATCTACGGCCCGTACACGAACGAGGACCTGCTCGGACGGGCGCTGAAGGGCCGCCGGGACCAGGTGGTGCTCGCCACGAAGTTCGGGTTGGTCTCCCACGGCGGCGAGGGCGCCTGGAACCTGGACTCCTCCGCGGCGAACATCCGTACCGCTGTCGAGGGCTCCCTGAAGCGCCTCGGCACCGATCACATCGACCTGTACTACCAGCACCGCGTCGACCCGAACACGCCGATCGAGGAGACCGCGGACGCCGTGAAGGAGCTGATCGACGCGGGCAAGGTGCGTGCCTTCGGGCTCTCCGAGGCCGGACCGGACACGATCCGCCGCGCCCACGCCGTCCAGCCGGTCACCGCGGTCCAGTCCGAATACTCCCTGTTCACCCGCGGGATCGAGGAGCGGATCCTGCCGGTCCTGCGGGAGCTGAACATCGGGCTTGTGCCCTTTTCCCCGCTGGGCCGAGGCGTCCTGACCGGGACCGTTCGCTCCACCGACCAGTTCGACGAGAACGACTTCCGCCGCGGTAACCCGCGCTTCACCGGCGAGAACTTCCGGCGCAACCTCGCCCTCGCCGACGAGGTCAAGGCCCTGGCCGACGAGGCCGATGCCACGCCCGGACAGGTGGCGCTGGCCTGGCTGCTCGCCCAGGGCGACGACATCGCCCCGATCCCCGGCACCAAGCGCGTGGCCCGGGTCGAGGAGAACACCGCCGCGGACGCCGTCTCGCTGACCGCCGAGCAACTGGACCGGCTCTCCAGCC
Source organism: Streptomyces sp. NPDC054872 (assembly GCF_053610705.1). NCBI lineage: Bacteria > Bacillati > Actinomycetota > Actinomycetes > Kitasatosporales > Streptomycetaceae > Streptomyces > Streptomyces sp. NPDC054872. The sequence goes on from NZ_JBSGYY010000052.1 coordinate 56,252, forward strand.
TGCCCCCCGCCGTGGGCGCCACCCACACCGAGGCCCAGGCCCGGATGCTCGAACGCTGATGCCGCCTCGTCGCGGCCGGACCCACCCCCTGTTTGGAGTAACCCCTTCATGCGTGCAGCAGTCATGTACGGCGCCGGAGGCGTCCGCGTAGAGGACCGGCCCGACCCGAAGATCCTCCGGTCGACCGATGCGGTCGTCCGCGTGGTCGCCTCCTGCGTGTGCGGCAGCGACCTGTGGCCCTACGCCTCCATGCCCGCCGCCGACACCGGCCGGCCCATGGGCCACGAGTTCCTCGGTGTGCTCGAGGAGGTCGGCGCTGACGTGACCGGCCTGAAGCCGGGTGACCTGGTCGTCGCCCCGTTCACCTACAGCGACAACACCTGCGACTACTGCGCCGAGGGCCTGCACATCTCGTGCCGCAACGGCGGCCGGTATGGCTTCGACGGCGTGGACGGCGGCCAGGGCGAAGCCGTCCGCGTGCCGCACGCGGACGGAACTCTGGTGAAGCTGCCGGTGGCCGCCGACTCCGGGCTGCTGCCCTCCTTGCTGGCGCTGTCGGACGTGATGACCACCGGTCACCACGGTGCCGTCACCGCCGGCGTCGGCCGGGGTGACACGGTGCTGGTGGTCGGGGACGGCGCGGTCGGCCTGTGCGCGGTCATCGCCGCGCAGCGGCTCGGGGCCGAGCGGATCGTGCTCGCCGGCCGCCACACGGCCCGCACCGACCTGGGCCGCGAGTTCGGCGCCGGCGACGTCGTCGCCGAGCGCGGCGAAGAGGGCATCGCCCGCATCCGCGAGCTGACCGGGGGCGTGGACAAGGTGATCGAGGCCGTCGGTACTCGTCCGGCCCTCGACACCGCCCTCGGCGCGGTCCTGGACGGCGGCACCATCAGCCGCCTGGGCGTGCCGCAGTACGAGCAGGGCCCGATCGGCCCGGCCGAGTTCATGCGCAACATCACCCTGACCGGCGGTGCCAGCCCCGCCCGCGCCTACATCGAGCAACTGCTGCCTGACGTCCTGGACGGCACCATCACCCCCGGCCGCGTCTTCGACGGGGAATTCACCCTCGACCTCACCCCGGACGCCTACCGGGCGATGGCCGACCGCCGGACCCTCAAGGCCCTCATCCGCCCCTGACCCGCCGCCCCGCCGGACCACCCGCCGCCGGAACAGCAAAGGACACCTCACCCATGCAGACCGTCACCTTGAACAACGGCGTCGCCATGCCGCTCCTCGGCTTCGGTGTCTACCAGATCCTCGCCGAGGACACCGAGCGTGCTGTCTCCGACGCCCTGGCCGCCGGCTACCGGTTGCTGGACACCGCCGCGGCGTACGGCAACGAAGAAGCCGTCGGCCGCGCCATCAAGTCCAGCGGCATCCCGCGCGAGGACCTGTTCGTCACCACCAAGCTGTGGGTCCAGGACGCCCCCGCTCAGGACAACACCCGCCGCGCCTTCGAGACGTCCCTGACCCGGCTGGGCCTGGATCACCTCGACCTGTACCTGATGCACCAGCCCTTCGGCGATGTCTACGGCCAGTGGCGCGCGATGGAGGACATCAACCGCGAGGGCCTCACGAAGGCGATCGGTGTCGCCAACTTCTATCCCGACCGTCTGGTCGACCTGATCGTCAACAACGAGATCACTCCGGCCGTCAACCAGATCGAGACCCACCCCTTCTTCCAGCGCGCCGACTACCAGACCCTCATGCGCGAGCACGGCGTGCAGATCCAGTCCTGGGGCGGCTTCGCCGAAGGCAGGAACGACCTGTTCACCAACCCCCTGCTCGCCGAGATCGGCCAGGAGTACGGCAAGTCCGTCGCGCAGGTCGTCCTGCGCTGGCTCACCCAGCGTGGCGTCATCGCCATCCCGAAGTCCGTCCGCGCCGAGCGCATGGCCGAGAACATCGACGTCTTCGACTTCCACCTCACCGACGAACAGATGGCCCGGATCGCCGCCCTCGACACCGGCAGCTCCCTGTTCTTCGACCACCACGACCCCGAGATCGTCGCCTGGCTCGCCAAGCGCCGCCTGGACGCCTGATCGACGTTCACCCAGGAAGTGAGAGGGCCGGACCGGGGCCGTCCGGCCCTCGCTCCACCCCGGTTCGGATCGCCGGATGAAGGGACACGCCATGCACCCACAGGACCGCACTCCCGCCCGGCGTCGGACGATCCTGCGCGCCGCGCTGCTGACCGGAGCCACCGCAATGGCCACGCCTCACCTCACCAGTTGCTCTTCCGGGGACGAGCAGCCGCCCCCGGAAAGGAGCCGAACACCGGACCCGACGACGAGCGCCACGCCTCGCGGCAAAGTACTGCTCGCGTACTTCTCCCGGCCCGGCGAGAACTACCACTACGGGGACCGCATCGATCTGAAAGTCGGCAACACCGAGGTCGTGGCCCGCAAGATCCGTGACCTCATCGCCTGCGACGTGTACCGGATCGAGCCCGTCGACCCCTACCCGGAAAGCTACGACGCGACCGTCAAGCGCAACGTCCGCGAACAGGACACCGACGCCCGGCCCGCCATCCAGGGCCGACTGCCCGACCTCGACGACTACGGCACCGTGCTGCTGGGCAGTCCCATCTGGAACGTCCGCGCACCCATGATCATGACGACGCTCACGGAGCAACTCGACTTCACCGGCAAGACCGTCGTCCCGTTCACGACCCACGCCATGAGCGGCCTGGGCACCACTGAACGCGACTACGCGGACTCATGCCGCGGCGCTGCGTTCGCCCAGGGGCTCGCCATCCAGGGAGAAAAAGCCGAAGAAGCAGACAGTGTCATCAGGGCCTGGCTGAGCCGCATCGGACCCTCAGGGATGCACACCGTTGCCCCGTGAGACATCTAGGGATCCGGAGAACCGGCCGAGCGGTGGCCCAGGCGGCGCAAGTCCGCCGAGCGGCTCCCCGCGGGCTGGAGATCGGACCACGCGGACAGTTGCGCCCCCGCGGTGCCGTCGCTGAGTATGCGGGCCGCAGCCGTCTGGCCGTTGCCGCGGGCGGGAGTCCGTGCGGGCGTGGTGTGCCCCAGGAGGTCGAGGGCGACCTGCGGGCCATGGTTCCGGCGGGCGGCTGCCACCGTTTCCAGATCCCACACGACTTGGCCGACCACGGTCCGGCGCGCGCCGCGCGCCTCCACCGTTCCCCGCACCAGCAACAGGCCCGAATGAAAGATGGTGTGGGCGCACGCCGCATGGGAGTCCTCGAAGAAGGCCAGATCCACCAGCCCCGACCCGTCCTCCAACGTGACGAAGATGACGCGCTTGCCGGAGGGGATGGGCGGGGTCTGGGTGGACGCACGCACCCCGGCCACCAATACCTTCTGTCCGGGGTGCAGGCGCTGCAGGTGGACGGCATCGGTGGCGCCGAGCTCGCGCAGCAGCCGGTGATGGTGCTCCATCAGGTGCTGGGAGACGTCGATCGACAGGACATCGAGTTCGGCGCTCATCCGTTCGCGGCTGGTCATCTCGCGCAGTCCGCTGGGCTCCGCACCCACCAGGTCACCGCCCAACGCGAGTTGCCCGTCAGCGGTGGCGCGGTTACGGCTGTGCCGGTGCAGCTCACGGGCCTGCAGGAGCAGGTCCCTGCGGGTCAGCGCGCCCTTGGTCGCATCGAGGGCGCCGATCTGGATGAGGCGTTCGGCGATCGGCAGCGAGGGGCGGGCCCGCTGCCAGAAGTCCTGAAGTGAGACGTAGGGCCGGTGGGCCGCGATGCGATCCGCTTCCGCCTCGCTGATTCCCTTCACCGTCGACAGCGCCAGGCGCACACCCAGCCCGCCCGCGGTGGATTCCACCCGGTGTTCGGTGTGGGAGCGGCTGATGTCGACGGGCAGTACGGGCACGTGGTGGCGGCGGGCGTCGGCGACGATGACCCGCATCGGCCACATCCCCGGATCGTGCTCCAGCAGCCCCGCGTACAGGGCGGCCGGGTGGTGGGCCTTGAGCCAGGCCGACTGCACCGCCGGCACGGCGAACGCCACGGCGTGTGCCCGGCAGAAACCGTATGCGCCGAACTCCCGGACCGTCGCCCAGACTTCGTCGATCACCACGGGGTTGTAGCCGCGCTGTGCGGAGGCCGCCTTGAACCACACCTCCACGCCGAGCAGCCGCTCGGCATCGGCCAGGGCGCGCCGGGCCACGTCACCGGCGGCCCGGTCGCAGCCCGTCATCTTCGCCAGGATCGCGATGATCTGCTCATGCCAGATCACCACACCCATCGTGTCGTCCAGGATCGGCTCCAGATCGGGGTGCGGATAGTGCGGGGCCGCGCCGTGGCGGGCCGCGATGAACCGGGCCGGCATGCCGCCCTTGACCGGGCCAGGACGGAAGAGACTGATGTCGGCGATGACGTCCTGCATGTGCCGGGGCTGCAGTCGGCCCACGAGATCCATCTGACCGGGCGACTCGATCTGGAAGCAGCCGATCGTGTCCGAGCGGCGGATCATCTCGAACGTCGTCTCGTCGTCCAGGGGGACGTGGTCAGGGTTGTCGAGGTCCAGGAGCTTGCCGGTGGTGCGGTGGATCTCGGTGACCGCGTGGGCCATCGAGGACTGCATCCGCACCCCCAGCACGTCCAGCTTGAGCAGGCCCAGGTCCTCCACGTCCTCCTTGTCGGCCTGCAGCATCGGGTAGTTGCCGCCCGGTGTGGGCTGCACCGGCAGCCGGTCCAGCAACGCGGCGTTGGACAGGATCACGCCGCACGGGTGCATGGCGTAGCCGCGAACCAGAGCGTCCAGGCCCTCGGCGAGTTCGAAGAGCGTCCCGAACTCTCCCTGCCGCTCTCTGAGTTGACGTAGTTCGGGCAGTTCGGCGAGCGCGGAGCGGATGTCGCAGGCCCGGATGTGCGGAAATGACTTGGCGATCTCGTCCATGGTCTGCGGGGCGATCCCCAGCGCGAGCCCGGTGTCGCGCAGGGCGTGGCGGGCCCGGTAGGTCTCCGGCATGCCGGTCACCGCGACCCGCTCGTGCCCGAACCGCTCGAAGATCTTGTCGTAGACCTCCAGGCGGCGCGCGGACTCCACGTCCAGGTCGATGTCGGGCAGTGAGGTGCGCCGCTGCGACAAGAAGCGTTCGAACAACAGGCGATGCTCAAGCGGGTTGGCGGTGGCGACGAACAACGCATGATTGACCATGGACCCGGCGCCGGAGCCACGGGCGGCGACCCGCACGCCCATGGCCCGCACATCGGCGACGACCTGCGCGACGGCCAGGAAGTAGCCCTCGAAGCCGAGTCGGCCTATGACGTCGAGCTCGTGGTGCAGTTGGCGCACCGCGGCCGTGTTCCGGTCCAGGCCACGTGCGCTGAGACCGGCCTCGCAGCGCTGGCGCAGCAGGCGCATCGGCCCGCCGCGCGAGCGGTCGGCGCCCACCACGTGGGGTTCGGGGAAATGTGCCCGGCCCATCCCCAGGCCGGTTGAGGTCAGGGTGCAGGAGGCGGCGGTCGCCTCGGTCTCGGCGAGCAGCGCGGCTGCCCGCTCGCCGCCGTGCCCGGCCGCTGCGGCGATCCGCGCGGCGACCTCGCTCATCTCGCCGGGGCCCTTGAGCCACCGCTCGCCGCCGTCGAGTCCGCGCCGGTCGATCGGGCGCAGCAGCCGGGCCGCATCCAGTACGTCCGCGAGGCGATGCTGGGCCGGGTCGGCGTAGCGCACCGCTCCCGCGACCACGACGGGCACGCCCAGCTCGTCCGCCAGCTGCACCGTGCGCGCCGCCAGCCGCAGCGAGCCCGGGCCCGTGCCGCTGCGGCCCAGGTCGACCGCCTCCAGACGCAGGCCCCGCCCAGCGATGACCCGCCATGGCGCAAGCAGTTGCTCGGCCCGGTCCGGACGCCCGGCCATCAACGCCGCGGCCGGCTGTGAGGACGGGCCCAGCAGCACCACCAGGCCATCACCCAGGTACTCCTCAAGCACCGGCCACGGCGCGAGAGGCACCCCGTCCACCGGCGAGGCGTACGCGGCTGACACGATCCGGCACAGCCGCGCCCAGCCACCCGCATCCTGTGCCAGCAACGTCACCCGCCAGCGCGCCTCCACCACGTGCGCGCCCCCGCGCACCGGTACGCGACGCCGCCCGGCGCTGGGCTCCGCCACGGAGACGGGCGCGACGCCGATGTCGACGCCGAACAGGGGTCGGATCCCGGCGGCGTCTGCGGCCTTGGCGAAGCGGACCGTCCCGGCCACCGTGTCGCGGTCGGTCAGCGCAAGGACGCCGATGCCGCGGTCGGCGGCCCGGCGCACCAGAGCATGGGGGAGCGAAGCACCGTAGCGGGAGGAATAGCCCGAGGCGACGTGGAGGTGGGAGAACAGCGAGGCGCTCACGCTCCCACCTCCGATCCACGAGACATCATTCAAGCCAGATGGCTCGATCTGTCTTCAATGTATCGAACATAAATCGAACACGACGAGTCGGTCTGTGCGGTGCTCGCAGTGCGGGGGCGTTTGTGTGACTGAGCGCTCTACTGGCAAATGAGTGGGCTATCTGTCACTTCTGAGTGCTCTGACTTCAGTGGTCCGCGGTCTGAACTGGGCAATTCCAATGGAGGATGTCGGTGAAGCACGGCAGCGGCTCATCACCTACGCCTCGCGACTCCCCACCCAGGCCGACAGGGGCCCCGTCTGCCCCACCTCCGGCTTGACCGCTGCTCGGGGCGGTAACCGGCGCGCAGTCGCCTGCCTGAAGAAGCCGCCCGGACTTGCCGCCAGGCAATACGCGCGGGGCACGACGTGATCGCTACCGTGAGCGGGTGGACTGGGAAGCCGGACCCGGCCCTGCCGCAGCCGATGCCGGCCCCGAGCCACCCGCCTTGATAGGAGAAAAGCTGTGTCGTTCACGGTGTTTCCCTCGATCCACATCGACCGGGGGCAAGTCGTCCACCTGGTTGAGGACCAGCCGGTACCCGAGACGGTTCAGACCGACGCACTCGAAGTGGCCCTGCGCTTCCAGACCCAGGGCGCCCGCTGGGTCCATCTGGTGGCGGTCTCCGACCAGGCCCACGACGCCGACTTCGAACTCGTCCAACGCATCGTCAGCGCCCTCGACATCAACGTCCAGGCGCTGTTCTGCTCCGTGGCCGACCAGGACACCCTCCACCGTGCACTCAGCACCCACTGCGCCCGGCTGAACCTGGGCAGCGCGGCCCTGACCGACCTCGACTGGTGCGCCCAGGCCATCGCCGAGCACGGCGACCGTCTCGGCGTCAGCACGCTGGTCCGCTCGACGCCGCAGGGACCGCGTGTGGTCACAGACGGTGGAGCCGACGAGGTAGGCGCCCTGGGAGAGATCCTTGACCGTCTGGAGCGCGCCGGCTGCGCCCGCCTGCTCGTGACCGACATCGGCAAGGAAGGCTCCCTGGTCGGCCCCAACCTCCCTCTCATCAAGGAGGTCTGCGCGCACGCTGCCGTCCCGGTCCTGGCCGCCGGGGGAATCCGTCATCTGGAGGACCTGCGGGACATCTCCGCCCTCGCACCCTCTGGCGTGGCGGGTGCAGTGATCGGACGCGCCCTCTACACCGGGGCGTTGTCCCTTCCCCACGCCCTCGCCCTCTGGCCTGCCAGCGGTGACCTGGACGCTCGGGGGAGCCTGGGCGCAGAGAGTGCTTGAAGCTGTTCTGCTGAACCGCCTGGCCCGCACGTCGGTGCTCGGCGTGCGGGCTGCGGTGTGCCCGTCCCGCTCTGGCGTCAGCTGTTCCCGTCCTGCGCATCCTGGATGAAACCGTCGGCGAGGCCCTTCAGCTGGTTGGGGTCGCTGGTCCCCTGGACAGCGTTCTGGCCTACCACTCCGGATCCGGTGACGTTGGCCGGCTGCGTGGCGAAGTCTTGGGCCAGCGGGACGTGAGTCCCCCCAGGGTCGCCGGTTAGCCGGCGCTGAGACGCCGGTGCTCGCAGCCGTGCCCCGCAGCCAGGTCGGAGATGCGGTCGCAGCGGAGAGAGCACCCCATTGGGGGCCTGGGACCTGCTGCCTTCAGAGTTCGTGAACATCGAGGCCCGACCGCGATCGTCAACCACCCCGGCCGCCAGCGCACGCCAGCCACAGGCATCCGGGTCCTGAATCGGCCCGTCCGATGATGAGCGCGGTACTGGGCGATCGGTGCCAGATACAGCGCTAAGTCACAGGCGTATGTACCTGAGCGTTTCACCCGGCCCCGAGCGCTCTAGTTGGCCCCATTGATCGGACGCGCGCCCGGCTGGCCTTCGAAGGCAGCGACGAGGCAGCTCCTCTGCGATTTTGGTCATCTGGTCCGCTGGGTGATCCTGACCCGTATGCACCATGCGCTCACTCACTGGGACAGCCCCTTCGTCAACTTCAGGGACTTCGGCTTTTCCGACAGGCGGGGCCACGGCTATCGGTGGGTTCACATCAAGCGCTTCCACCTGCCCCTCACATCACTGGACGATCAGGGCCTTCTGGCCGCTTTGATTGCCCACCCCGAGTTTCGGGACACCTACGACGGAGCTGGCCTCTGGCTCGAACCGCGCCACGGCCAGTGGTGGTCTGATCGGATCACTCCCAGCACGTACACGGCTGTCGACGAGGCAAGCGCGACCGGCACGATCCGCACGTGGACCACCAGCGGTGTCCCGCTTCCCCCAGACCTGGATGCGAGGCTGCAAGAGGCGGTCTACGCCCCGATCCGCCATGCGACGAGTCGGTACGCACTCGGAACCCTCCCCGAGGATGCACACCACGACTACGGCCCCATCCACATCGAGTTCCATGAACTCGTGCTGATCGACCGCCGCCTCGGCACCCTCACCCTCCTTGTGGCCGCCGACGACTGACGCGGCCGCTGCACCCAAGTCCTCGGGGCGGCCGACGCGTGCGGAGCGCGGGGGCCGCCCGGCCGTGGATCGGTCAGTCGCTGTCAGGCTCGTGGTCGAGGGCAAGTGTCTCGACCTGCCTGGCTCCCCATCCGTAGGCGAGCTTGTGGACTTCCAGCCCGGCCCTGCCCCGCTAGCACAACCGTGCAGGCATCAACGGCGGTCGAAACCTGAGCGTCCTGGTTTGGCCGAACCGGCCACCACGGCCGCCCCTGAACCGCCCCCCACCAAACCGGGTGTGAGACCCGGGCCGGCGGGGGGGGGCGGGCCGGGGGGCCACCCCCC